>JAQURU010000019.1 GCA_028715435.1 Minisyncoccota bacterium | reverse complement strand
TAATGTGGCTTCGCCAACTTAAACGATATATTCGCTCTCGCTCACGCATTATTGGCTCTTTAGCCCAACCATTGCTTTTTTTGGTGGCTTTGGGTTATGGGTTTGGCCCGGTTTTTCAAAAAGCTGGCGAAGGCAACTACATTGATTTTTTGGCTCCGGGAATTGTTGGCATGACCATTATATTCACAGCTGTTTTTTCGGGCATTGAAATTATTTGGGATAGGCAGTTCGGGTTTTTAAAAGAAACTTTAGCGGCTCCGGTTTCACGATTAAATATTATGGTTGGGCGCACAGTTGGCGGGGCTACCACAGCCACTATCCAAGGCGTTGTTGTTTTATTTATTGCTATGGCTTTTGGTTTTCATCCAGCTAATTGGTATCTTTTGCCAATATTATTCGTGTTTATGTTTTTAACTGCATTATTATTTACGGCTTTGGGCACTATGATTGCTTCTTTGTTAAATGATATGCAGGGGTTTCAGTTAATAATGAATTTTTTGGTTATGCCGCTGTTTTTTCTTTCTGGGGCGCTTTTTCCTTTGCAGGGCTTGCCTAAAACCGTAACCACTATTGCTCGTTTTGATCCTTTGTCGTATGGTGTAGATAGTTTTCGGTTTTTGCTTACTAAAACAACGCATTTTGGATTAACTGTTGATGCTATTGTGTTGTCAGCGGTTACTTTGTTGTTATTAGCTTTGGGAAGTTATTTCTTCTCTAAAATCCAAGTTTAGCGTAGGTTTTTTGCTGTTTAAAAATTGGAGGAAGTAGTTATGGAACGCATTATTTTTGCTTTTGCAGTTCTCTCGGCCTTTTTTTGTTTTCTTGGCGCCCTTTTTTGTTTTTATTTATTTGATAAAAGAATTGCATCTAAAACGAAAAAGGCAGGTTATTTTATTTGTGCCATTTTGCTGCTTGTGCCCGTGTTTAGTATTTTCCAAGACGGAAATATTTATTTGTTAATAGCCAGGAGCGTTATTTCTTTTGTTTTTGGAGCAGCTTTGCTTTTTGACGCTATTCTTTATCGCATAGCAGCAAAATGGGCAATAGCAATAGAAATTGTGTTGGCATTAATGGTTTTGATGCCAGCTATAGAAACAATTCTTAAACTGGCAATTATTAGATTTGCTATAGGTTAAGTTTTTACTCGGAGTGATTTGAAAAGCTCCGAGTAATTTTTTTGAAAAAAGGAAGAAAATCCATTATAATAAAAGCTGTTTATGGCAAAAATAGATTTGAAAAAAATTGAGCGAATGGCCGGGCTTGGTAAAGCGGACTTGCACGTTCATTTGGTTGAAGGCGACCCTGTTGAGCTTTTGGATTATGTTCAAGAGAAAACTGATTTAAATGTTATTGCTTTAACCGACCATGATTCAATTGACAATGCTTTGAAAGTAAAAAAAGCCTGGAGGGGAATGGGCTATAAATTTGATTTAATTGTGGGGGAGGAAATAAATTCCAAAGACGGGCATATTGTTGGTTTATTTTTAAACAAAACCATTGAACCGCATTTGAGTGTTCAAGAAACAGTAAAACAAATTCACCAGCAGGGCGGCTTGGCAATTGCTGCTCATCCTTTTCAAGCAATGCCCATTAGAAGGCCAGGCGTTGTTTTAATGGATGGCATTGGCCTAAAACCATTATTAAAATTCGGCAAGCAGCTAGACGGCATTGAAGTGGTTAATGCCACTCCAACTTTAAAAGATGAAAACATAATGGCAGGGCTAATTAATAGAACTTATTTGCTCAAAGCAGAAATTGGTTCATCAGACGCCCATATCCCAGAGGCCATTGGCCGGGGCTACACTGTTTTTAAAGGTAAAAATAGCCAAGATTTAAAAAAAGCGATTTTACTTGCCCAGACGCAAGCAATTTATCAGGGTTGGAATTTTTTTACATTAGTGAAATACTTTTTCTTTTTCTTGCCCGAGGGTTTGCGGATTGCCGCTTATAACTTAACTCATCTCTTCAGAAAAAAAGAAAAATAAAGGCCCAACCCCTAAGAAGTTGTTGTAAAATTTATACAAATTAAGAGAAGTCGGGCCTTTGATTATCTTATGCTCAACAAGCAAAAAGCCATTATTTTCTTAACAGTTCTGGTGGATGCCATTGGTATTGGCATCATTCTTCCTGTGTTGCCTTTTTATGTAGAATCGTTCGGGGCTTCAGCGTTTGTAATCACTTCTTTAATGGCAGTGTTTTCTTTTTGTTCTTTTTTTTCTGCTCCGCTTCTGGGAGTTTTATCCGACAAATACGGTCGAAGGCCGGTTTTAATTACCAGCATTTTAAGCACTTCTTTGGGTTGGTTTGTGTTTGCCGGAACTTTTCATATTGTTTTTTTGTTTGTAGGGCGGATTATTGATGGCCTGGCTGCGGGCAACTTTTCAACTGCCCAGAGCTATCTTTTAGATGTTGCTGATAGTAAAAAAACAAAAACTCAAAATCTTGGCTTAATTTCAGCTGCTTTTGGTTTAGGTTTTATATTAGGGCCAATGCTAGGTGGGTTTCTAAGCCCAATTTCCCCGTCGTTCCCCTTTTGGTTTGTTGGCTTTTTGGCTTTAGTGAACGGTGCTTTAGCAATTTTCTTAATGCCAGAAACCAATAAAAACGCTCAAGTGTTTAATATCAAAAAAGTTTTTACCAAAAGCGATGTTTCTAGCTTTAATCCTTTTTTGCCGATTGTTCGGGCTTTAAAAAACAAACTATTAAGAAAGCCCTTTTTTATTTGGTTTTTATTTAATCTAGCCACTGTGGCAATGCAGTCAATCCTTGCTTTATACATTAGCGCGGCATTTGGGTTTGGTTCAATGATGGCTGGTATTTTTATGGCAATTATTGGCATTGTTGTTGTTTTGAACCAGGCTGCTTTTTTAAAGCATTTTTGGCTTCGTTATTTTTCAGAAACAACATTAGAGTTTTGGCTGCTTTTGTTTTTCGGAGCAGGATTTTTATTAATGGCCTGGCCTAAGTTGATCTGGTTTGTTGTTGGCTTAATAGCAATGACCTTTGCGAATTCTGTGTTAAGAGTGGTAATGACCAGTAATATCAGCGAACAAAGTAATAATGGCCAAGAAGGTGAATTAATGGGTGTATTAAGTTCTGTGGGTGCTGTGGCCACTATTTTAGGGCCTTTGGTGGCTGGCGCTGCTTTTGAAATAAAGCCCAACATTCCATTTTTTGTGAGTGCTTTGTTTGGCTTTTTAGCTTTTTGGATTTTGATTTCCCATAATCAAAAAAAGTTGATATAATAAATATATTCTCAATATATGATTGAGTATTTTAGCAGCGAGAAAATTATCAGTTTGCTTTTAACGCCTGCATTGCGAGTGGCTTTGGTTGTTGTTATTGCTTTTGTAGCTAATAGATTTGCTTTAATAATGATTAAAAATTTAACTGGCCATTTTTTGAAAAGCCGCGTTCAGGAAAATTCTGTCGAATCTCCTGATGAAAAAAGAGTGGAAACTTTAAAAAAAGCTTTTGGCTCTATTTTTTCAACTGTAATTTGGGTTCTGGCTTTATTAACTTTGTTGCCGATTTTTGGCATTAATATCACCCCTATTTTAGCTGGGCTTGGTATTGGGGGTTTGGCCTTGGGCTTGGCTGCCCAAACAATTGTAAAAGACTATATTTCAGGCATTTTTATTTTATTAGAAGATCAGTTTAGTGTGGGTGAAAAAATAGAAGTGGCTGGAAAGGTAGGCGTGGTAGAGGATTTTAATTTAAGAAGAACTGTTGTAAAAGCAAACGACGGCTCTTTGTTTTACGTGCCCAATAGCCAAATAATTATCACTGCAAACCTTAAGCAACAAAACAAAATTTAACTATACTTCTAAACTAAAAAACCGGCTTGTTTAAATAATAAACAACAAGCCGGTTTTTCTTAAAAGGGGTGCTCTTATGCGAAAATAGGCAACCCCACGCTAATTTCGTTCTCGACAACGATTTCATGGGTTTTCCTCCCTCTTTTGTTCGGGTCTAAACCGTTTATTATTAAGACAACGGTTCCATTTTTTCTTTTTACATTGCGTAAAATCCCACTTTTTTCTGGCTTCCAGACATTTCTTTCAAATATTCTAACTGGCAAGCCAAGAGTTGAGAGAGTCATTAAGATTTTTTCAGAGGTTTCAAGAAACTCTTTTGCTCCGATGTTTGCGAAGGTTTCTATTTCGAGCTCCCTCCATTTCAGTGCTCCCATTTTTATCACCACCTTTATTATAAAATAGAGCACCCTTTTTAGCGTTCTATTTTTATTGTGAGTAGTTTTTGATTTTTTGTCAATGGTTGTTTTGGTCTGCTGGCAGTGGTAAGATGAGAAGCAATAGAGTTGCCTTTATGTCTGATTCTGTTGTTCAACAAATAAAAGACCGCCTGGACATCGTTGAGGTTGTTTCTGGTTACTTAAAACTGGAAAAAACCGGTATAAATTTAAGAGCAAGGTGTCCTTTTCACCAAGAAAAAGGCCCTTCTTTTTTTGTGTCCCCAGCCCGCCAAATGTTTAAATGTTTTGGATGTGGAGCAGGCGGGAGCGTGTTTGATTTTATCATGAAAATTGAGGGATTAGAATTTCCCGAGGCTTTACGATTATTAGCTAAAAGAGCAGGTGTGGAATTATCTGATTATAAACCCCAAGACCAAACCGAAAGAACCCGGCTTTTAGAAATTTGCGACTTAGCCACGCAATTTTTTGTTAAACAATTGCACGCAACATCAGTTGGCAAAAAATGCCAGGAGTATTTTTTCAAAAGAGGGTTAAGTCAAGAAACGATTTTAAAATGGCGTTTGGGCTATTCACCCAGCCCATCAGTTGGCGGATGGCGTGCTTTAAGCGATTTTTTGGTAGGTAGGGGTTTTTCTCGCGAAGAGGTTGTAAAAGCTGGCTTGGCTGTTGATACTGAAAAAACCCAAACTCCTTACGATAGGTTTAGGGGGAGGATAATGTTTCCAATTTTTGATATTAATAGCCAAGTGATTGGATTTGGTGCTCGCAAAACTGACTTTTTGGAAGCAAATAAAGATGAAGGCCCAAAATATTTAAACATTCCCAATACTTTGCTTTACGATAAAAGCCGAGTTTTATACGGCCTTAATGAGGCCAAAATGGCAATCCGCCAAAATAATTGCTGCATTTTAACCGAGGGCTATATGGATGTTATTTTATCTCATCAAGCTGGCTTTACTAATACAGTGGCAGCTTCTGGCACTGCTTTAACAAACATTCAATTAGGGTTTATAAAACGATATACCAATAATTTATACACAGCTTTTGACCGAGACACAGCCGGAGGCTCTGCTACCCAAAGAGGAATTGACTTGGCCCAAAAAGAAAACTTTGACATTAAGGTTATTTTAATGCCCCAAGATAAAGACCCGGCTGATCTTATTTCTCACAATAAAGATGATTGGCAAAAAGCCATTGAGGGGGCTAAAGATATAACCGAATTTTACTTTGAAGAGGCCTTAGCAAGGTTTGACGCCAAAACTCCTCAAGGCAAAAAGCAAATTGCTAATTTCTTTTTGCCCCAAATCAAAAAATTGCCAAACAGTATTTTAGTTTCGCATTGGATCAGCAAACTAGCGCAGGTTTTAGGTGTTTCTGCTGAATCAATCAGCGATGAGCTAAAGAAAATGCCTGGAGGTGTGCTTAGGCAAGCCCAGGATGGCACACAGAGCCGAAATACCACAGAAGAAAGTAATTTTTTCAAAGAGAGCAGCCAAGAAAGAAACCGCTTGCAAATGCTGGAAGAGAAAATTTTAGGCCTTGCGTTAAAAGAGTCGAAATTTTTGGATTTTATGGATAACGACGATATTGAACTTTTTTCTCCTCAATTTAAAACTTTGCTTGCAGGCCTTAAGATTGATAATTCAAAAAGCTTTGAAAATGATTTAGCAGTAAAAACGATTGTGGACAATTGTTTGTTTCAAATTGAGGCTCAAGAACCAGAAGACCCAGAGCTTGAAATACAGGTTTGTTTAGAAGGTTTTAGGCGCTTGGCTTGGCAGAATCAGTTGAAAAAATATGGGGATGAGCTAAAATTAGCAGAAAGAGAAGGCAATCTTGAAAAGAAAAAAGAAGTTTTAGAAAAGATCAATTCCTTAACTAAGAACAGGCCCGCGTAAGAATAAATCAAAATGCAAAAATCAAAAACCAAACACACAAATCAAAAACAAAAAATGAAGGTCAAGGCAAAAAAGGCGGTAAAAAAACAGCAAAAGCCTGCAAAAAAGCAGGTGAAAAAAGCCATTAAGCCAGTCAAGAAAAAAGCAGTTGCTAAAAAATTTAAGAAAAAGAAAATAGATACTCGGCCAAAAGTAAAAAAGGCGGATATTTTTACTGACGAAAAAGTGCAATCGGTTTTAGAAAAAGCTAAAGCTCGCGGCTTTATTACCACCAATGAAATTTTGCGTAGTTTTCCGGATTTTGACCAGGATATTTCTGGTTTGGAGCATCTTTTTGATTTATTACATCGAGAAGGCATTGATGTTTTAGAAAGAAAAGGTTTTTTAGATCTTGATGAAAAGAAAAAGGGCATAGAAAATATTCATCCCAAGATTGATTCTGTGCAAATGTATTTAAAAGAAATTGGCAATGTATCAATGATTTCAGCTAAAGATGAAAAAGAATTAGCCCGCCGGATAGAAAAAGGAGATTTAGAAGCCAAGAAAAAATTAGCCCAAGCCAATTTGCGTTTGGTGGTTTCCATTGCTAAAAAGTATGTTGGCCGCTCTCCCAATTTAACCTTGTTGGATTTAATTCAAGAGGGCAATTTAGGGCTTTTCAGGGCTGTTGAAAAATTTGACTGGACCAAGGGTTATAAATTTTCAACTTATGCCACTTGGTGGATACGCCAAGCCATAACCAGGGCCTTGGCTGATCAATCCCGAACTATTAGAATACCAGTTCATATGGTGGAAACTTTAAGCAAATATGAAAAAGTTAGGAAGCGTCTTTTGCAAACTTTAGGCCGCCCACCTTTGGCTGAGGAAATTGCTTCGGAAATGGGCTTGGATGTAGAAAAAGTTCATCAGCTGCGCAAAATCAAACAAAAAGCGGTTTCTTTGGAAACTCCTGTTGGCGATGATGATAAAGACAGCATTTTAGCAGAGTTTATCCAAGATGAAAAAACCCCCCTGCCATCAGTGGAGGCAGCTCGTAATTTATTAAAAGAACGTTTGGCTGAAATTTCCACTGAATTAACCCCAAGAGAAAGAAAAATTTTGGGCTTGAGGTTTGGCCTTGATGACAACATCACCCACACCTTAGAAGAAGTTGGCGCTGAATTTGGTGTTACCAGAGAAAGAATTAGGCAAATTCAAGCCAAGGCCTTAGAAAAAATCCGCCGCCTGAAAGGCCTGCAAAAGCTTAGGGATTACTAATAATGCCCCGAAAAATAATTTTTAAATTATTACTGGCCCTGATTATTCCCTTGCTTTTGGCTTGGGCTATTTCTTCAATTTCTGAAGGCAATAACTTATACTTTTTTCAATTACTTGGCTTTATAACTTTAATTGTTTTTGGGGTTTACGTGTCCCTTACGGTGTTTTTTAGATTTGGCCGTTCAATGAATATTGTTTCCAAAGAAAAAAATCTTTTCAAGAAAATAGTGATTTTTGCTTTTATCCTTTTGCTTTTGGTGGCAATTTTAATTGGAATTGATAAATTCTTCGAAACTGCTTTCAAATTTATTGGGAAGTAAATAGTTTATAGTAAACAGTTAATAGTTTATGTATCAGTCGTATAAAGATTTAAAAGTATGGCAAAATGCTATTGAAGTAGTTGTCGAGATTTATAAATTAACAGAAAATTTTCCTCGGTCAGAAATTTACGGATTAGTTAATCAAATGAGAAGAGCTTCAGAGGCCATACCTTCCAATATTGCCGAAGGGCAAAAGAGAGGGCACCAGAAAGATTTTCTTCGGTTTTTACATATTAGCTATGCTTCGGGCGCAGAATTAGAAACACAGTTAGAAATTTGTAAAAAGCTTGAAAAAATGAAAGAATTAAACTATATTGTAGTAGACAAATTGTTAGAAGATACGATGAAAATGTTGAATAGCCTAATTCGTTCTTTGCAAAAGTAGTTGGTTTATTCGTTGTTTTGTCTATAAACTATCTACTATAAACTTTTTTGTATATTCCGCGGTGGCGCAATGGTAGCGCGGGAAACTGTGAAATATCGCAGCTTTCAAGAGAAATCTTGAAATGAACTTCTCGGGATAACGGTGAAGCCCTCGATTTATTCAGGGTAATACCGTGGGAACCCTTAGGTAAGCTTTAAGGCAGGCCTAAGGGACGCCGTAGAGACTAGATACCGAGACACCTAAATCCGTCCAAGACGGACAAGGCGAAGATATAGTCCACTCCTTTGAGAAACCATAGGATAAGTGTAATTTCTAGGTTGTAGGTTCGAATCCTACCCGCGGAGCAGATGAATTTGGTGAATCCAACCCGTTCCCGTCCATAGTTTCCCGAACAAAACGGAGATGGGAAAGGTTCTAAGACGTCCCATTTCCGTACCCCGGGAACGGGACGCCGAACCGCTCAAAAACAAAACACCCCGAAAGGGGCATTTTGTTTTTTTAGGATTCTTTCCCTTGGAAGTTAAGATAAACAGTTCTATCTTTTATTTCTAGGCGGCTTCTTAAGCATGACAGCAGTTCTCTTTTTTCGTCCTTTGATCCTTCGGTAAGAATGTATTTTGCGTAATTGCGGATATCGATATCAACCGATCTCCGATTAAGGTTTGATTCCTGGTTTAAAACCTGATAGCTAAATTTTCTGTATCTTTGGACTTCTCTCATAATTTTTTCTTTAGTTCCGATTTCATCGATATCAATCTTATCTATAATTCTTAGAAGCTGTTCGGTTAATTCTTCTTCCCGGATTGCTTTTTCTTTACAGTTCCTGTTTTTGCCTTTCGTACAGTGGTAATAAACATAGCGGTGAACATTGCCGTTTTTTTGATGCTTGAATTTTTCTTCAGCGCAGATTCCCGATCCGCATGAGCCGCAATAAAGGAGTCGGGTAAATTCAAAGTCGTTAGTTCCGGGATGCCGACGCGGGGGAGCGGTAAGCTCTGCCTGAGCCGCCATGAACAGTTCTTTGGTGATAATCGGGTCATAACCCCCTTTATACCAATTACCGCTTCCTACGGGGTATTCGAACTCTCCATAATAGAAAGTATCTTTGAGTATTCGGTAGATCCCGCTGAGGACGATTCTTTTACCGGTCCTCGTCGTGAAATTCATTTCGTTGTTAAGCCAGTCTAAAATATCCCTGCCGCTTGCCTTTTCATAAGCGACCTTTTCGAACATTTGTTTCATAATAGGAGCCCTTACGGGATCGGTGAGAATTCTCTTTTGTCCTTTTGCCACGAATTTATCGTGGATGTATCCGAGGGGAGCTGCGCCGGGTCGCCACCCCATTTCGCATTTGGCTCTCAGCCCTCGTTTTACATTCTCGCCCTTATGGTCATTTTCTAGCTTTGCCTGGCTGCACAGAATCATCAAAAGAAACTTTTCATTCGGGTTATTTGTGAATCTTTGGCCGTAAGTTCTTATTTCCATTAGCCGTCCTTGGTCCATTAAATCAACCAAAGATCCCAAATCGCCGGCGTTTCTGCTTAGTCTGTCGGGCGCCCAAGTCAGAATCCCATTAAATAGACCGCTTTTTATATCTTCGATTATCTGGTTGAAGACTGGCCTTTGACTGGAATCTTTAGCTGAGTGACTTTCTTTTCTTATCTCAGCGACTTCCATTTTTTCCTTTTTAGCCATAGCCAGCATTTCTTTAATTTGTGAATCAATCGATAGAGCTTGGAGTTCATCTGATTCCGTGCTTTTCCTTGCGTAAAGGCAATAGCGTACGGTTGGAGCAACTAAAGATGACTGCTGATCAGCGGCTCTTATTGTTGTATTTTGTTCCATAGCCTTGAATGTTTTATCGTTTGTTTATTCGACCTTTCAAGACAAGGAATGACGCAAGAGCGACCCTAAGTCCAGACCCCAGCAGTTGATAACTTTTTAGCCATTTAATATTTTATGATTCGTCCGTTATGCCTTTGCTTAATAATTTTCCGGTACCTATATACGGTTCTGGCGAATGTCATAGCAAATGCGTCGGCAACATCCAGAGAGAAGCCCAATTTAATCAATTCATCTCTTGATATAACTTTTGTCTTCCCATTTTCCGTGATTCTGTATTGTGCCATTAATAGCTCGTAAAAGTTTGATTTCTTTACAAGCCGCCCCCCCTGATTTTTTATCCATTTAGCCGCCCGTACGTAACATTGGGATATCAGATTCGCAGATTCTTTTTCACCAAGCTCGGGATCCTCGCCTGGGTTTATACCGAAGGTACAGAATCTTAATTGCGGGAGGATATCACCAATTATTTTGAAATAATCATTACTCGTACCTATTCGTTCGGGAATAATATGTCGAAAGTCTGGAGTTATGTTGTATTTTTTTATAAACTCCATTGTTTTCCTTGCCAGTGTCATTGCATCGGTTAATGGTTCTTTATACAACACTTGTGCGGCGATTTCTGAACGCAATACAATCACGGAATATTTTCGACTCCCTTGATCAGCAAACACGATTCCAAGGAATTTATCTCCAAAGTGCTGAACATCTTGCACGCATGCTTTTTCTAAATCTTCAGTCGTAATGAAGGAAGTATAGCCTAGTATTTTTGGATCATCGGCCTCCAGGATTTTCAAGATAAGGATCGCAAAAGCATCAGCTAAATCATCATACTTTTCTCTCCCGAATCCTATCAATTGTTCGATAAGTTGTTTTGCGCCCTGTTTTGGGAAAAGGATTTTTCCGGATTGGATAAGATGAGTTGTGAGAGAAAGACGTGCGCGTTTATCATTGCCGTGGTGTTTGAATTCTTCGGCAGGATAATTCTCATAATTGAGCTGGTCAATTAATGATTTTTGGTAGCCCACATTTTCTATATAGAGTTTGGTTGCCATTCCATTACCTAAAGTCTTAGAAATATATTTGGTTCTTGCTAAGGTTTTAGGAAAATCGATCCTTTCATTAACGGGATTCGGAAGTATATAGATACGTAGATTGTTTTTATGTCCGAATATTTTTGCAGAAACCATGGCCGTGAAATCAGCCGTTGCGCTTTCAATGATTGCGGGATCTACACCCGTAGCTACAAATCTAAAATCCGAAGAACTTTCTTCATCTGGAACATCGTAGTAAAAATGAATCCACTCCCGATGAATTAATTGGTCTTCTTCCGGGATGATTCGTAGAAGATACTCACGTTGCCATGTGATATCATTGCCAATTTTTCTTTTTTCTGTTTCGACGTCTTCTATCGTCCTAAATTTTCCTGGCCAAGTAGGATTCCCTTTTTCGTCTAAGAGCGGGTATTCTCGATAAATTCCATCCATTTTCCCTTCGATTATACTTTTTTGTAAACGCCTTGGGAGAGAATCCTCGTGAAGTAAACCGCCAACGATTAAGAGTCGTGTATTTCTACTGCCGGCTGGAATAACATCTCCAAGGAGCCAGTTATATAGTTTGTCTCTGCCTTCTTTGGTTTTTACACTTTCCAAATCTTCCGGGTCATCACAAATAATTAATTGCGGTCGATACTGCATATGTCTCCAACTACGGATACTTTGTTCAGCAGATGCAACAGTAATTTTTGCATTGTAGCGGGTAAGATGAAGCGAAACGATGTTCCATTGATTGCGTTCTTCTTGGAATGGTCCCAGGTCTTTTTTTAAGAGGTCATTTGTTTCCAGTTCGTATTTAATCTGTTGGAGGAGCATCTGGGCTTTTTGTTGGGTTTGGCTTAAAATCAAAACATATTTAATTTTTTGTTCACCCAAGATGGCCCAAAGAGGGAAAGACAGAGAAAGGAGAACCGATTTTCCGCATCCTCGAAAGCCAATGATAACGGCAGTTGGTGTAGCTGTGTTCTGCGTAATATGAAACATCTCTTCCTGGAATGGGGCAATCTCGAATTCGGTGTAATGGGGAAAATAGTAATAAAAGAAAAACCTATGATTTCTTTTTACAATGTTTAGTCTAACCCTCCTATCTTTGAGCATTACATCAATAATTTCTTCAAACCCCATTTTCTTATTTCTTTTTTTCTTTTTCATCGCTTTTATCAAACGAGGCTAGCCGCAAGGCCTGTTTTATAACATTTGCCTGTTCTGGCGTAAGTTCTTCATTTGAATAAGTTAGATTTCCGCTGACCTCGACCTTGTTGCCATACTTGGGATTATGTGTTTTTAGCCATAACTGAATAGCTGGG
>JAQURU010000070.1 GCA_028715435.1 Minisyncoccota bacterium | reverse complement strand
AGCAAGCACGGGCCGCGAAAAAGTTTTATTCCCAATGAACGCTTTTGAACGCAGAATTATTCACACTGAACTTGCCAAAAGAAGCGACGTTACCACTGAAAGCACTGGCGCAGGAGATAATCGCAAGGTTGTTGTAAGGCCTGTTTAACGAAAAATCAACCGAGGATAGGCCTCGGTTTTTTGTTGGTTTACCTCCATGCCATAACTTTTTTTGGTGTGGAGGTAAATATCCACAAGGTTGTTTTATTTCTATTGTGATATAATAAATAATTTACAATGCAATTTACGGTTCCAAAATTTTTAGAAAGGGAATCAGTGGTGGCTTTTGGTTTAACCTTCAAAAATCTGGCTATTATGGCAGGGCTTGGATTTGTTTTATTTATTTTATACTATGTGTTGCCCAAAGTTGTTTTTGTTTTGTTAGCAATTATTGTGGGCGGGGCTTTTTTGGCCTCAACCTTTATTAAAGTGGGCGGGCAAACTTTGCCGCAGCTTATTGGGCATGGCTTTGGGTTTTTGACGTCAAGTAGAACCTATGTTTGGGACAAGAACCAAACGCAAGCTCCAGTAAAATTAGTTAAAAAAGAAGTTAAAAAAATTGAAACAAAAGGATCGGTTTTAAAGCTTGCTCCCAAAAGCCATCTTTCAGCACTAGGGGCTAAAATTGACTTTATGCCCCCAAGCAAGGAAGACCTCACTGACCAATTATAAACATATGCCACCAGCTTTTTCATCAGCTCAAAAATTTTTACAGTTCCAGCAGATCAAAGACGGCGTAATAATGCTTAAAAACAAAGCGTTTAGAGCTATTTTAATGGTTTCTTCAGTAAATTTTGACTTAAAGTCCGAAGAAGAGCAAAACGCTATTACTTATCAATTTCAAAACTTTTTAAACTCTTTGGATTTTTCCTGTCAAATTGTTGTTCAGTCCCGGAGATTAAATATTACTGGTTATTTTGATCGGCTAAAAGAAATGGAGGAAAAACAAGAAAATGAACTTTTAAAAGCCCAAACAACTGAATACCGAAAATTTATCCAAGGATTAATTGGCGAAGGAACCATCATGACCAAGCAGTTTTTTGTAGTGGTGCCTTACGCCATGGGCGAGAATTTAGAGCTAAAGGGCGGGATATTAAAATTAAACCCTAAAATACCAACCTTAACCGATGAAACAATTCAAAGGTGCCGCGAACAATTGATGCAAAGAATGGAGTTTGTGGCCATTGGCTTAAAAAGGTGCGGCTTGAGCGTTGTGCCCTTAACCAGCCCGGAGATTATAGAGCTTTTGTGGGGCTTGCATCATCCCAAAGAAGCTGAAGTTGGTTATTATCCTGAAATTATTCCCGAACTAGTGAAATAAAATTAAGAATTTCTAATATGGATTTATCATTTTTTAAAAAGAAAACCGAAGAGCAATTAGAGGTGGGAGGGGAAGATATTGACGTGGCAGATATTATTGCCCCTTCTTTAATTGAAATAAAACAAAACTTTTTGAAACTAGGTGAGCGGCTTTGCAAAACCTTTTTTATTTTTTCCTATCCAAGGTATTTAACAACTGGGTGGTTATCCCCGATTATTAATGTTAATTTTCCCTTGGATATTTCTATGCACATCCATCCGGTTGAGTCTGGCTCTGTTTTAAAAAAGCTTCGTAAAAAAGTAACAGAAGTGCAAGCAGAAATTGAAGAAAGGGAAGAAAAAGGCCTCATTAGAGACCCGTCCCTGCAAACAGCTTACGAGGACATTGAAACTTTGCGCGACGAATTGCAAACCGCTCGAGAAAGGGTTTTTCGATTCGGGCTTTATATCACAATTTACGGGGATACAGAAAAAGAATTGCGGGAAGTAGAAACATTTTTGCGTTCAATTTTTGAAGCTCGCTTGATTTATGTTAAGCCTGCTTTAATGCGAGAAAAACAAGGATTTGTTTCTTGCTTGCCTTATGGTTTGGACGAGCTGATGGTGGGAACGCCAATGAACACCGCTCCTTTATCAAGCGTTTTTCCTTTTGTTTCGCCCGACTTATCAGCTAACGAAGGAATTTTGTATGGAATAAATTTGCATAATAATTCTTTGGTTTTGTTTGACAGGTTTACCTTGGAGAATTCCAACATGGTCGTTTTTGCTAAAGCCGGATCTGGAAAATCATACTTCTGTAAGCTTGAAATATTAAGATATTTAATGCAGGGCGTGGACGTTATCGTAATTGATCCAGAAAACGAGTATGAGCATTTAAATAATGCGGTTGGAGGAGCTTACTTTAAGATTTCTTTGAATTCGCCCAACCAGCTTAATCCTTTTGACTTGCCAACCCCCAGAGATGATGAAGACCCTAACGATGTTTTACGGTCTAACGTTATTAATTTAGTGGGGCTTTTGCGGATTATGCTTGGAGGGCTTTCAGCCCAAGAGGACGCTATCATTGACCGAGCTTTAACTGAAACTTATGCAGCTCGTGATATTACTCCTGGCACTGACCCTGCCACTTGGAAAGGAAAAATTCCTTTAATGTCAGATTTTGAAACAGTGCTTTCTGGCATGGAGGGCACAGAATCTTTAATTGACCGTTTGGGAAAATTTACCAAAGGTTCTTATGCCCAATTTTTTAATTCACCAACTAATATTGAGCTTGGGGGCGGATTTACAGTTTTTGGCATTAGGGATATGGAGGATGAGCTAAGGCCAATGGCCATGTTTGTTGTTTTGCGGTTTATTTGGAATCAAATCAGAGCCTCTTTAAAGAAGCGGATTTTATTAGTGGATGAGGCCTGGTGGATTATGCAAACCGAAGATGGAGCTTCGTTTTTATATGGGCTTTGCAAAAGGGCCAGAAAATACTGGCTGGGCGTTACCACCATCACCCAAGACGTTTCTGACTTTATGAGGTCTGAATACGGAAAGCCGATAATTTCTAACTCTTCTTTGCAGTTTTTGTTAAAGCAAAGCCCAGCAGCCATTGAGGTGGTAAAAGAAACATTTGCTTTAACTGACGGAGAAAAAAACGCTTTATTGCAATGTGATATTGGAGAGGGCATTTTTATTGCCGGGCAAAAGCGAGTGGCTATTAAGGCCTTGGCTTCTTACGCTGAAGACCAAATTATCACCAGCTCCCCTGAAGAGATTGTAAAAATAAAAGAAGCCAAGGGAAAATTAGAGAGTTAAAGTTTTCAACATGAAATTCGAAGAGTGGAATTATAAAAAAAAGCTGTTTAAGAAATCCGTGTTTATTTTCTTAGCAGCAGTTTTTGCGTTGCAAGTTGGGGTGGTTGGTTTGGCTTTAGGGGCAGAGGATAAAAGTCCAGGCTTTATTTTCAACTTGTCTTATCCCGATATACCTGGCT
>JAQURU010000069.1 GCA_028715435.1 Minisyncoccota bacterium | reverse complement strand
CCACTCTGCCCGGCACATCATCAGATTTAATAGTTAACATTTCTTGCAAAGTGTTAGCTGCCCCGTATGATTCCAGTGCCCAAACTTCCATTTCTCCAAATCGCTGGCCTCCAAACTGGGCCTTGCTACCCAAAGGCTGTTGAGTGATTAAAGAATACGGGCCAATTGAACGCATATGAACCTTATCTTCAACCATATGAATAAGCTTCATCATATACATATACCCAACTGTTATTTTGCCTGGAAACGGCTCGCCAGTTTTTCCATCATGTAAAACAACCTGACCTGACTCTGGCAAACCAGCAGCTTTTAACTCATTTTTTATATCTACTTCATTGGCTCCCAGCAAAGAAGGGGTTATGGCTAAGTAACCAAGCTTTTTGGCTGCCCAACCTAAATGGGTTTCTAGAATCTGGCCAATGTTCATCCTAGACACAACACCCAATGGATTTAAAACAATATCAACAGGGGTGCCGTCTTGCATATAAGGCATTTCTTCAACTGGCAGAATTCTGCCAACTATTCCTTTATTGCCATGTCTGCCCGCTAATTTATCTCCCACTTTTATTTTTCTAATTTGGGCTACTTCAACCTTAATTCTTTTTAAAACACCTGGCTCTAATTTATCTCCCTGGTCTCTGGAGAAAATTTTAACCTTAACCACGCGCCCTCTTTTACCGTGCTCCATGCGTAAAGAAGTATCTTTAACTTCTTTGGCTTTTTCGCCAAAAATCGCTTTTAACAATCTTTCTTCAGCTGTTAGAACTTTTTCTCCTTTGGGCGAAATTTTTCCAACTAAAATATCGTTTGGCCCAACCTCTGCCCCTGCCCTAACAATGCCTTCTTCATCTAAATCCTTTAATTTTTCTTCAGAAACATTGGGGATATCGCAAGTGGTTAATTCGGGCCCTAATTTTGTATCTCTAACATCGCAAGTAAAATCCTCAATATGGATAGAAGTAAAAATATCATCGCAAATCAATCGCTCGGAAACCACAATTGCATCTTCATAATTACCTCCCCTAAAAGGCAAGAAGGCCACAAAAATATTAGTGCCTAAAGCCAAACGGCCATTATCCATAGCAGCCCCGTCAGCTAAGGCATCCCCTTTTTTAACTAAATCGCCTCTCTGAACAATTGGCCGCTGATGAGTTGCTGTGTATTGATTGCGCCTTTGAAAGGTTCTTAAATTAAATGTTAGTGTTTCAGATTTTGTTTTAAGCTTAATGTGCCCAGCATCCACATCAGTAATCACCCCAGCTTCAGGGGCAATAATAACCTCGCCAGAATCCAAGGCAACGTTTCTTTCCACGCCTGTTCCCACCAAAGGAGCCTGGGGCATAACCAAAGGCACTGCCTGACGCTGCATATTAGAGCCCATTAAAGCTCTGTTAGCATCATCATTTTGCAAAAAAGGAATTAAAGATGTTGCCACTGATAATGGCTGCTTAGAAGAAACATCAATGTAATCAACGTCTTCTTTTGCAATCTTTCTTGGCTCGCCCTTTCTACGAGCCTCAACCTCATCTTCAATCATTACTCCTCGGTCGTTAAAATCAACGCCAGCATGGGTAATACTGCATCGCTCTTCCTGAGTGGCTGTTAAATAATGAACATCTTCGGTAATTCTGCCATTTTTTACTTTGAAATACGGGGTTTCTAAAAATCCGAATGGGTTGACCAAGGCAAAGCTAGCTAAATGATTGATAAGCCCAACATTCTGGCCTTCTGGAGTTTGAATGGGGCAAATTCTTCCGTAATGGCTTGGCTGAACATCTCTTACTTCAAAGCCAGCTCGTTCTCTTGTTAAGCCCCCAGGCCCAGTGGCTGTTAAACGCCTTTTGTGCTCTAATTCTGCTAATGGATTTTCTGCATCCATAAATTGAGAAAATTGCGAGGCAGCAAAAAACTCCTGAATAACCGCCATCATTGGTTTGGGGTTAATAATTTGGGAAGGCGTAATAGTAGCTGCATCCAAGGTTGACATTCTATCTTTGATGATTCTTTCCATTCGCATCAAACCCACTCTTAATCGGCCAGCGCATAATTCAGCTAAATTTCTAATGCGCCTATTTCCTAAATGGTCAATTTGGTCAGGTTTGGCCTCTGGGTCATTGTTTAAGCGAATTATTTCTTTGATAACTAAAATAATGTCTTGCAGAGTTAGAACTCTTTCGTCTTTAGTGATATTTTCCTTAGGTTTTTTTTCAACATTTGTTTCAAGCCGCTCCCACATTTTCCATCTACCAACTTTGCTCAAATCATATCGTTGAAAATTACAAAACATATTTAAAACCAAATCCTTGGCCGCATCCGGACTTACTAAATCCCCTGGCCTTATTTTTTTGTAAATTTCCACAAAGGCCTCCTCTTGGCTGGTTGTGTTGTCTCGAGAAAGGGTTTTTTCAATATATTTGATTTCGCCCTTATCAACATGTGCAAACTCTTTTTCAATTTTTGCCCTTTCCCACAAACCCAAAATTTTTAATAAAGTGGTAGCTGCCACTTTCCTCTGCCGATTGATTTTAACTCCTAAAAATCCGGAGCTATCTGTATCAAATTCAAGCCAAGCTCCTCTAGTGGGAATAATTTTAGCGCCAAAGTAATTTTTTCCTCTAAAAGCCCTGGCAGTAAAAAACACTCCAGAAGACCTAATAAGCTGGGGAATAACAACTCTTTCTACGCCGTTTATAATAAAAATGCCGTTTTCTGTCATTAAAGGAAAATCGGCTAAAAATACTTCTTGCTCTTTTATCTCGCCTGTTTTTAAGTTTTTCAAAGAAAACCTAACTCTCATTGGAGCATCAAAAGAATCATCATTTTCTTTAGCTTCATCCCCAGATTTATATTTCGGTTTTTCTAACTTAAAACTAACAAAATCCAGCTCAAACTGTTTGCCTGTGTAATCTCTTATGGGAAACATCTCTTCAAATAGATCCTTAACCTCTTTATCCCATAATTGATTCCAACTGTCTTTTTGCATCTTTAGCAAATACGGCAAATGAAAAGACAGCTTGGACTTGGAAAAGCTCTTTACTTTTATATCCATATTTAAGCATGGCCCGCCAACTTTTTTCAAAACAAAGAGGCCAAAAAAAAGGGTTGGCTGGACTTTAAATAGACAACGAAAAAAGTTCTAAAATAACAAAACTTCCCTCCTGAATGAGGGGGCTTTAGTTTTATGTTTGCTAAATCTTTATGTGTTTAAAAATCAAACCCGTTAAAATAACAATCAAATATAATTATACTTATTCTCAAAAAATTGTCAACCCCGAGAACAATTTCGGCTTGCTTTACCACAATATTTTCCTTGACAATCTTGCTAACATTCTCTGTAAGGTCAACCCTTACGCTGCAAGCTCATTAAAATGCCAAGGCCAATATAAAACGCTAAAGTAAACGAACCGGAATAGCTAACAAATGGCAAGGGTATGCCCACCA
>JAQURU010000018.1 GCA_028715435.1 Minisyncoccota bacterium | reverse complement strand
TTAATTATTGGCGCTTTGTGCGGCGGGAAAGTAAAAGTAAAGAACATAGAAGGGGATTATTTAGATTTGTTTTTGGAAAAATTGGAAGAAATGGGTATTGAATACCAAAAAGGCGATAATTATATTGAAATTCAAGGCGGTGCTAACTTAAAGCCAGTGAAAATCCAGGCTCTTCCTTATCCTGGTTTTCCTACCGATCTTTTGCCTTTGGTTGTGCCTTTATTAACCCAAGCTAAGGGTAAAAGTTTGTTGCACGATCCGCTTTATGAAAATCGTTTAAACTATATTCATCAATTGCGTAAAATGGGCGGTGATATTGAAATTGTTGACCCTCATAGAGCGTTTGTTTTCGGGCCAACAGAGCTGTCAGGGGTTTCCATTGAGTCATGGGATATTAGGGCAGGAGCTTGCTTAATAATAGCTGGGCTTTTGGCTCAAGGAACCACCACAATTGAGAATATTAATCAAGTCGATAGGGGATATGAGAATATTGAAGAAAGGCTCCAAAAACTAGGAGCAGATATCACAAGAATGACCAATTAACCTAATTTCTAATTTCTAAATAAGAACCTGCTCGCTTTGCTCGCAGAACCTTGTTTTCGGCAAGGTTATAAATTATATTCCGAAAATAAGCCCTAATTAAAAAATGACCAATTGGGATTTATGTATTAGACATTATTTAGTAATTAGTAATTAGAGCAATTAGAAATTTTTTATGGGTTTTTTTACAAACAAATTAGCGATTGACTTGGGCACTTGTAATTCTCTGGTTTTTATTCCCGGCAAAGGGGTTGTTTTGAACGAACCTTCAGTGGTGGCTGTTTCCAAACCAGAAAATAGAATCATGGCTGTTGGCTTGGAAGCAAAAGCAATGGTGGGGCGCACACCTGACAATATTGTTGTTTTTCGGCCTATGCGAGAAGGCGTAATTGCTGATTATAAAATAACAGAAGCAATGCTTCGTTATTTTATTAACAAAACAAAAGGCCATTTTAATTTTTTAAAACCAGAGCTTTTAATTTCTATTCCGTTTGGCGCGTCTTCCACAGAAAGAAGGGCAGTTATTGAAGCAGCAAAAGCAGCAGGAGCAAAAGATGCTTTTGTGGCCAAAGAACCAATTTTAGCAGCTATTGGGGCAGGCATTCCCATAAATTCTTGCGAAGGTAATATGATTGTCAATATTGGCGGAGGCACTTCTGAAATTGCGGTTGTGGCTTTGGGGGGCATTGTAACAGCTCAGTCAATTAGAATGGCTGGAGATAAAATGGATGAAAGAATTGCCGAGTATATAAAAAAAGAACATAATTTGGCAGTTGGAAGCCAGTCTGCTGAAGAAATCAAAATACGAATTGGCCGGGCCTTTCCTCAAAAGAAAGAAGACTTTTATGATATTAGAGGCAGAGATTTAGTTTCGGGTTTGCCCAGAAATATTAAAATTTCTTCTAATGAAATAGCCAAAGCTCTTCAAGCAGTGCTAGAGGAAATCATTGAAGGCGTTAAACAGGTTTTGCGAAATACTCCCCCTGAACTTTCCGCGGATATTATTAATAAGGGAATGATTTTGTCAGGCGGGGGAGCTTTGCTAAAGAACTTAGACCAATTAGTTGCTAAACACACAGGAGTGCCTTGTTTCACGGCTGAAGAAAGTTTATTTTGTGTGATTAAAGGAACAGGAGTGGTAATAGAAAACCTTGATTCTTATAAACGAACAGTAATGAGTAAAAAATAAATTAGTCAAGTTGGCGATGCATCTCATCGGGCATAAAAAACAAATAAAATTTTTGCGAAATGCTATATCAGGCAATAGAATGCCTCAAGCCCTTTTGTTTTTGGGCGAAGAGAATTTAGGAAAAAAGAAAGTTGCCTTTGAGTTTGTAAAAATGCTTTTTTGCTCTGGCCCAACAAATGTTCAAAAACCTTGTGGTGTTTGCCAAGCTTGTTTATTGGTAGAAGAGGCCAAGCATCCTGATTTCATTTTTATCGCTCCCCAAGCCCGTGATATTCAAATCAGCCAGATAAGAAATTTGCAAAAAGCCCTGTCTTTAAGGCCAGTAATGGGAAAAGTAAAAGCCATAGTAATAGACGACGCCCATTGTTTGAACATACAAGCGCAGAATTGTTTTCTAAAAACTTTAGAAGAGCCTCAAGGCCAGGCTGTATTTATTTTAATTTCATCAATGCCCGATGTATTGCTTCCAACGATTAAATCAAGGTGTGAGGCTGTTAAGTTTTATCCATTGACCAAAGAGAATATTGAAAAAGCAAATTTTCCAAACAAAATTTTAGATTATTCGCAAGGAAGGCCAGGCATTGCTTTTTCTTTGGAAACTGGCAAAACTAACTTTTTAAAATTTCAAGAATCTATGCAAATAGCCAAGAATTTTTTAGTCAAAGATTTGCTTTTCAGAATGCTTTTTATCAAAGATTTTTTTCCTAAGGATAGCAATGGGAAAAGAGAAGAAAGCCTGGCTTTATTAGAAAGCATGCTTTGGCTTTTAAGAAGTGCTCTATGGCAAAGAGCAAGTGGAGAAATAAAGCCAAGCGCTTTATTAAAAACCAAAAATGCTATAGAATTAACCCAAGAAGCAAAGATTATGCTTCAAACAACAAATGTAAGTCCTAGGCTATTATTAGAAAATTTAGTGTTGCAATTTTAGAGTTCATCTGATGCCATTCTGCTGCTTCGCCACATGGCAAAGGGTGGAGGAGTGGGGTCGTTATAATATTAAATTTTATGTTTCAATTCATCATTGATCAGTCCAAAAAAGATTTTCAAAAAGCCCTTGATGACTTTAAATCAGAAATGGTAAAATTAAGGGCCAGTAATTTATCCCCTGAACTTTTAGAGGATATAAAGGCAGATTGTTTTGGCTCCGAAATGCCCATTAAGCAACTTGGGGCTGTTTCAGCTTTATCTGCAAGAGAATTGATGGTTCAATTATGGGATAAAAGTTATGTTGATGGCGTTTTAAAAGCTATTGAAAGAGAGGGCATTATCTTGGGCATTAGAGTTGACGGTGCTTCAATTTACCTTTCAGCCCCTCCCTTAACAGCAGAATCCAGGCAGGATTTGATCAAACTGTTAAACAAAAAGAAAGAAGATGCTTTTCAAGAATTAAGGCGCTTGCGCGATAAGGCCTGGAAAGATTTGCAAGAAGGTTTTACTAAGAGCGAGATCAGAGAGGACGATAAGTTTAAAGGTAGAGACAAACTTGATGAGGCCGTTAGGGATTTTAGAGAAAAAATGGAGGAAATAGCTGATAGAAAAGAAAAAGAAATTTTAGGTTAATATGATTTTAACAATAATTATTGTTGTAGTAAGTTTAATTTTATTAATGTCCTTGCACGAGTTGGGGCATTTTTTGCTTGCAAAAAAGTTTAGTATAATAGTTGAGGAATTTGGCATTGGCTATCCGCCAAGAATCTGGGGAAAGAAAATAAAAAATACAATTTATTCTATTAATTGGTTGCCTTTGGGCGCTTTTGTTAAAATTTTAGGGGAAGATGACACCCAAGAAAAAAAGAAAGGCAGCTTTGCTTCAAAGCCATTGTGGCAA
Organism: Minisyncoccota bacterium; assembly: GCA_028715435.1. Lineage (GTDB taxonomy): Bacteria > Patescibacteriota > Minisyncoccia > Minisyncoccales > CG1-02-41-26 > STD1-80. The sequence continues at coordinate 9,275 of JAQURU010000018.1, read as the reverse complement.
AGGGCCTTGGTTTTGTTTGGAGGGGTGGCTTCATTTTGGATAATTGCTTTTTTAATAATTTCTGTTTTAGCTGGAGTTGCTGGTGTGCCAACATCAGTTCCTGACAGTTTTAACGGCACAGGCAAAGAAACGCCAAAGGTGGTTATTTTTTCTGTGGCCAAAAATTCTCCAGCTGATTTATCTGGTATTAAGCCAGGAGATGAGATAAAAGTTTTAAGCATCGCAGGGGACTTAGAAAACCCCAACGAACCTTCGCTTATTACAAATAAAGTAAGTGAAGTTCAACAATTTATAGCAGATCACAAAGGGCAAGAGATTACCATGTTTTTACGAAGAGGTGATAAAATTATAAACATTACCACAACTCCGCGGGTTGATCCGCCAAAAGGAGAAGGGGCTTTGGGTGTGGCATTGGCTCGAGCAGCCAATTTGCAAGTAGCATGGTACAAGGCCCCATGGGTGGGTTTAAAAATCACTGCCCTGCAAACTAAAGATATCCCTGTGCAATGGTATGAGATTATTAAAAAGAAAATCAATAAAGTGCCCACCCCAGAAGTTCAATTGGTTGGTCCGGTTGGTTTAGGGCAGATAATGACCCAAGCCTTAGGCCAGGGAACTAGTAACTATTTAATGTTAGTGGCCATTATTGCCATTTATTTAGCATTTTTTAACTTACTGCCCATACCAGCTTTAGATGGAGGCCGTTTGCTTTTTATTGCTATTGAAGCTATTAGGCGAAAGCCAGTAAAAGCAGAAGTTGAGCAAAAAATAACCACAATATTCTTTATGGCTTTAATCCTAATGGCCTTAGTTTTTACCTTTCAAGATGTTCGTAGGTTGTTTTAAAGCTTGACAAAATATTTCAGAAAGTTAGAATGTAAGAAAGTAATAGAAATATGGAAAATTTAATGCCACTTGTTCAAGTAAAAAGCAAATCCCAAATCACTTTGCCCCAAAGAGCGCGAAAGTTTTTGGATATTCAAGAAGGCGATTATCTTGAAGTAAAAATAGAAAAAAATGCGCTTGTTTTAAAGCCAAAAACAATTTTAGATAAACTTCCAATGTTTGAGCTTTCTTCAAAAGGTGAAACAATGTTGCAGGAAGCGTTCAACGATGTGAGAGCAGGCAGAGTGAAAAAGTTTAGCAATATCAAGGATTTAATAAGCGATTTGCACAAATAATGGAACTTGCTTTTACTGAAAAATTTAAGAAGGACTATAAAAAGCTCGCGCTTGTAGTTCAAAGGCAAACTGATGAGAAGTTAGAATTTTTCGCTGAGAAGCCCTTCCATAATTCTTTTAGAATCAAGAAAATGCAAGGCAAGCAAGGAATTTATGAAGCCAGCATAAATATGCAATATAGATTTTTATTTCAAATCGATGGCTCTACCTGTTTTTTATTGCGAATTGGCACACATGATATATTAGAAAAGTAGTTAATTATTTTTAGAGAGTTTAAAGAAACTACAATTTTTGAACTATAGGACAGAAATTGTAGTTTTTTTGATGCTTTAATTTTTGTTTTTATTGCGGTTTGGAGGATTTTAGGGTAAGATTAAAAAATAAGTTGTAGAAAAATTATGAAGCAATCGCAAATTTTTACAAAAACGCAAAAAGAAAATCCCAAAGATGAAAAAAGCATAAACGCAATTTTACTGCAAAGAGCCGGGTTTATTTACAAAGAAATGGCCGGGGTCTATTCTTTTTTGCCAATGGGTTTAATTGTTTTAAATAAAATCACTAATATTGTTAGAGAAGAAATGCAGGCAATTGGAGGCCAGGAAGTTAATTTATCGGTTTTACAGCCCAAGGCCTTATGGCAAAAAACAGATAGGTGGGATAAGGGTATTGGCCAGGAAGTGATGTATAAAGTGAAAGATGAAACCGAGGTTGGCTTGGGTCCAACGCATGAAGAGATGCTCACTGATATTATTAAAAATTATATTGAATCTTTTGATGACTTGCCTTTGGCTGTTTTTCAAATCCAAACAAAATTCAGGAAAGAGGCCAGAGCAAAGTCCGGGCTTTTACGAGGCCGTGAATTTTTAATGAAAGACCTTTACAGTTTTCATTCTTCGCAAGATGATTTTAAAAATTATTATGAAACAGTGAAGCAGGCCTATTTCAAAGTATTTGAAAGAAGCGGCTTAAAAGCTATTATTACCGAGGCCTCAGGCGGGGGTTTCTCTAAAGATTTTTCTCATGAGTTTCAAATTATTTCTCAAGACGGAGAAGACACAATTTATTATTGTTCTTGTGGCGGTTTTAGCCAAAATGAGGAAATCTTTGACAAGAAGATTAAAAACTGCCCGGTTTGCCTTAAAGAATTACAAAAAGCTAAATCAATTGAAGCAGGTAATATATTTTCCTTAGGCACAAAATATTCGCAATCCTTGGGCGCTTTTTTCACTGATAAAAACGGGGTTAAACAGCCAGTTGTTATGGGTTGTTATGGGCTGGGGATCTCACGTTTAATGGGAGCTATCGTAGAGGTTTCTAATGATGCAAACGGCATAATTTGGCCCGAAGCCGTAGCGCCGTTTACTTACCACTTGTTGCCGATTTTATCTGGTAAGAAAGAACAAGACGAACAGATTTTAGAGAAAGCCAATAAAGTTTATAATGATTTGCAAAACAAAGGAATTGCAGTATTATACGATGATAGGAATAAAAAATCGGCTGGGGAAAAATTCGCTGATGCGGATTTAATTGGCTGCCCAATGCGGCTTGTGGTGAGCCAAAAAACATTGGAACAAAACAGCATTGAAGCAAAAAAGAGAAGCAGCAACGAAACTAAGCTTATAAAAGATGTTAAACAAATTTCTTAAACACTTTCATGAAGATATTGCCATTGATCTTGGCACAGCCAATTCTTTGGTTTATGTAAAGAATAAAGGCATTATTATTAATGAGCCTTCAGTGGTGGCTTTAAACAGCAAAACCGGGCAGATATTGGCTGTTGGCAATGAAGCTAAAAGAATGGTTGGCCGAACTCCCAGCCATATTCAAGCCATTAGGCCGTTGGTTAGAGGAGTGGTGTCGGATTTTGAGGTAACCGAGCAAATGCTTCGCTATTTTTTGGAAAGTGTTTTTCAAAAAAAATATTTGCCGTTTTCTTGGCCAAGAATAATTGTTGGTATTCCATCAAGAGTTACCGAAGTAGAAAAAAAAGCGGTTGAGGATGCAGCCAAAAATGCAGGGGCAAGAGAAGTTTTTTTAATTGAACAGCCAATCGCAGCAGCTATTGGGGCAAGATTGCCCATTCAAGAAGCTAAGGGTAATTTTATTATCGATATTGGCGGGGGCACAACAGACATTGCGGTTTTGAGCTTAGGGGGAATCGTGAACTCTGAAAGCTTGAAAATCGCAGGCGATAAGCTAACTGATGATATAATTCAACATGTTCAGCAAAAGCACAAGCTTTTAATTGGTGAGCGCACTGCTGAGGATGTTAAAATTGCCATTGGAGAGGCAGTGCAAGGCAAAGAAAAAAGAGTGGCAGCTTTGCGGGGCAGAAATTTAGTAAGTGGTTTGCCAGAGGAAATAATTGTTTCGTCAGATGATATCAGAACAGCAATAGAAAAGTCCTTAAAGCAAATGACTGATTCTATTAAAGCTATCATTGAAGCTACCCCTCCTGAAATATTAGCTGACGTTATGACGAGCGGTATTTATTTAGTTGGCGGAGGTGCTTTATTAAATGGAATTGATGCTTTGATAAATCAAGCCACTAAAATGCAGGTTAAAATCATTGAAGATCCCATGACAGCGGTTGTAAGGGGCGGAGGAATTGTTTTAGAAAACATGGATGAGTTAAAAGAAACTTTAAGCCAAACCCATTACAAAGAATCTTTAGTTTAATCTTATGTTAACAAAAGAGGAGGTTGTTCATATTGCCAAATTGGCTCGGCTGGAATTGACCGACCAGGAAGTTGCTAAAATGCAAAAGGACTTAGCAGAAATTTTGGAGTATATTGACCAATTAAATAAAGTTGATGTCAGTGAAGTTGAATTAGAGAAAGAAAAAATAATTTCAGAGAATGTTTTAAGAAAAGATGTGCCAATTTCCCAGAGCCCAGAAACAATTGAAAAAATGTTAGAGCAGGCCCCTGAGCGTGAAGGGGGCCACATAAAAGTTAAAGAAATTTTAACCTAATGGATTTTGTTAAAATGACAATTCAAGCATTAAGAGAAGGGTTGGAGAAAAAAGAATTTTCAGCAATGGAGCTGTGTGATTTTTATTTAAAGCAGATACAAAAAAAAGATAAGGATATAAATGCATTTTTGCAGATTGATGCTGATGGCGCTAAAGAGCAAGCTAAAGTAATTGATGAAAAAATATCTAAGGGTGAGAAATTGAAAAGTTTAGTGGGAATTCCCTGTGCTATAAAAGACGCAATTTTAGTTAAAAATTTAAATTGCACTTCTGGCTCTAAAATTTTGGAAAATTATAAAGCAGTGGAAAACGCAACTTGCGTTAATAAGCTTAAAGCCGAGGGCGTTGTTATTTTGGGCAAAACCAACATGGATGAGTTTGCCATGGGCTCTTCCACTGAACGTTCGGCTTTTAAAATTACTAAAAACCCTTATGATTTAACTAAAGTGCCCGGCGGTTCTTCTGGCGGGTCAGCTGCTGCGGTGGCGGGAGATGAAGCAGTGTTTAGTTTGGGCTCTGACACAGGCGGGTCAATTCGCCAGCCAGCCAGTTTTTGTGGCGTGGTTGGTTTGAAACCAACTTATGGGGCTGTTTCGCGATATGGCTTGATTGCTTTTGGTTCATCTTTGGACCAAATTGGCCCTTTGGCTAAAAATGTTGAGGATTGTGAAGAGGTTTTTAAAGCCATTACAGGGAAAGATGACAAAGATGCAACAAGTGTCCCAAGCGACAAGTTCAAAGTTCAAAGTTCAAAGTTCAAAGTTGAGGGCTTGAGGATTGGAATACCGCGAGAGTTTTTTGGAGAAGGGTTGGACAAAGAAGTAAAGAAAATTGTTGAATCAGTTATTAAAAAAATAGAAAAACAGGGAGCAAAGATTATTGATATATCTTTGCCAACAATGCCTTTTGCTCTTGCTTGTTATTATATTATTGCTACGTCGGAGGCGAGTGCTAATTTAGCCAGGTTTGATGGGGTGCGTTATGGTAAAAGCTCAAAAGCCAAAAATTTATTTAGCGATTACACTCAAACGCGAGGCGAGGGCTTTGGGGAGGAAGTTAAGCGCAGAATTATGCTTGGCACGTTTGCTTTGTCTTCTGGCTACTATGACGCTTATTATTTAAAAGCTCAAAAAGTAAGGGCTAAAATAAAACAGGATTTTGAAAATGCTTTTACTAAAGTCGATTTTATATTCACTCCAGTTTCGCCCTTTCCTGCTTTTGATATTGGAGTAAAAATGGACGACCCCTTGCAAATGTATTTGGCTGATATTTATACTGTGCCTATAAATTTGGCTGGCGTGCCCGCTTTGTCGATGCCTGCGGGCAGGATTAATGATTTGCCTGTTGGTTTGCAGATAATTGGCAAGCATTTTTCTGACTTTGATATTTTGCAACTGGCAAAAATTATAGAAAAGTTCTAAAATATATTTAATGGATGCCTCATCAACACTTGAAAATTTAGCAGCAAATAACTTGGTTCGGTCTATTCAAGACAATTTTAGTTTTTTGGTGTCTGATAAACTTCAGCATGATTTGTTGTTGATTAAAATTCTTTTTGTTATTTTTTCAGTTTTTTGTTTGGTGGCTGTTATTTATCTTTATAAAAAAACTGGCTTTCTTCATTTAGATCAACTGGAAACCTACGATATTTTAAAAGATTTTAAAGATTTCGGAGCAAGCAAGGCATTAAAGCAGTGGAAAAAAATAAAACAAAATTTTGATAAAAATGATCCGGTATACTGGAAGTTGGCTTTGCTGGAAGCAGAAAAATTAATGGATGAAATTTTAATTAGAATGGGCCTGGGAACAGGCACAATGGATGAAAGGTTAGCTAGGGCCTCGGTTGATGAAATCCCTAATTTACAAGATGTTCTTCAAGCGAGGCGGCTTTGCCAGGATATTGCCCGGGATCCAGATTATCAGCTTCACAAAGAAAATGCAGAAAATACCTTGCAAGCATTTGAAAAGGCCTTGATTGCCTTGCAAGTTTTTTAGCGCGAGAGTTGATTTTATCTTGCTTTTAGGGTAAGATATTTTATAATTTAGAATTTACTTGGCAAAAGCCAAGTCATCGCGGGGTAGAGAAGTGGTATCTCGCAGGGCTCAAATAGGGCTCATTGGTTAGTAATAGCCAATGGATTTTCCGTCAAACTCGGTGAAACCCAAAGTCGTCTCTGGCGGCCAGGTAATACCGAGCCAATCTTTCACTAAAATAACGATAAGGCATTGCCTTGCCGAAGCTTTAGCGAAGGCAGGTGTAGAGACTAGACGGCGGACCCCCTCTTTTTAAAAGGAGAGGGAGAAGGTATAGTCCAGACCACAAATTTCACTTGGAAAAGTGGAAGCAACGAAAGTTGTCGTTGGTAAGCATAACCCTGAGATCGGGCGTTCGACTCGCCCCCCCGCAACCAAGCTAAGCTTGGTTAAGGCCAGCTCAGCTGGCCAACCCAAGCCAACTGTGTTATGTGTTATGTTTTATATTTACATTCTTTTGAGTTGTAAAGATAGGCAACTTTACATTGGTTATGCAAGCGACCTCAAGAGAAGAATAGAAAAACATCAAACAGGTTTTGTAAGGGCAACAAAGTTTCGTTTGCCAGTTAAGCTGATATACTATGAAGCGTATTTACTTCAATCAGATGCAAAAAGAAGAGAAAAGTTCCTAAAAGGGGGTAAGGGTCGTCAAGAGTTTAAAATTCAGCTACAGGATGTTTTGAGAAACTTAGAATACAAAAATCTCTAGGCTGTGTAGCTCAATGGTAGAGCGGAGCCCTCATAAAGCTAAGAAGGAAGTTCGATTCTTCCCACAGCCACTTTTATAATTTACAATGCGGGTGTAGCTTAGTCCGGTTCAAAGCGCCTTCCTGTCACGAAGGAGAACGCCAGTTCAAATCTGGTCACCCGCGCCAAAAACAGCCCCATTTCGGGGTTTTGTTTTCGATGTTTAAAAACTTCATAAGGAAAGGAGGGATAAAAATGGCAGAAATAGAAAAGCCGTTATTAGTTCTTGATCTCGATGGTGTAGTGCTTGATTGGGGTTTAATTTTTAAAAAAGACGCCAAAATTGTTCTATTGATTTTAGCTAGGATATTTAATGTGAAAATAGTTACAAGTAGAGATATCTTTTTGTATATTACAGGTGTAGCTTGGTTTTGGTTGAATAATATTAATATTCTGATAGAAAGATCTGGCCCAAACGGAAATAAGGCAACACATTGTAAGGGCGCTTTTATGTTTGTAGACAACGATTCAAAACATATACTTAATGTTTTGGAGGAGGGAAGCGTAGAAAAAGTTTGTTTTTTCTCAAAAGACAAAGAAGTAAAATTAGAAACAGAAAAAAAGTTTTCTGTTGTCTCTAATTGGTGGGATATTTTTTGGGAGGCACTTTCAATATAAAAAGAGCTTACGGCGTAAATTCGTAAGCTCTTTTTGATTGACTTTCGCTGTTGGGGAGAGTAAAAAGGAAACTAATGTTTTGAATTTTCAAAACAAGAACATTAAAAAGGAGGTGAAATTTATGCCTGCAATCAATAAAGAAGATTTTTCTGTTAATCTGGCTGGATTGGAGTTACAACATGCAATAGGAAATGCTGCTGGGACTTGTCGAAGCCCAGAAGATATTCAAGAGCTGGCAAATTCCTGTGTTTCCGCTATTATGGTTGGGTCAATAACTGTGGAGCCACGAGAAGGCAACAAAGGTAATGTTTTTTGGACAAGTCCAGACGGGCAGTTTTCGCTCAACTCTAATGGATTACCTAACAAAGGGGCAGAGTTTTATAAACAAGAATTGCAACAAGAATTGCCAAAAATGGTTGAAATTGCTCATAAGGCCGGGAAACCGCTCTTTGTGAGCGTAGCTGGCTTTTCACCGAGGGGATACGCTTTTTTGGCCAAGTTAGCTTTCGAAGCAAGAGCGGATATGGTAGAGCTTAACCTGTCTTGTCCCAATGTTTATTTCAACGATAAGCAAAAAAGAATTCCTTGTTTTAATGTTTCAGAAACAAAAGATATTCTTTGCGAAGTTGAGACGGAAGTTGGCATTGAAGCTAACATTGCCATTAAGCTAAACCCAATTTCAGACCCGTTTTTACTTCAATCAATTGCTTGGGTATTAGAGGATTGGGAGTTAGTAAAAACTGTCACTTCTTGCAATACCTTTCCTAATGGTCTGGCGCTGGATGAAAAAGGAAAGCCAGTCATAACCTTTGGGGAGGGATTTGGTGGAATTAGCGGACCAGCTTTGAAACCGTTTGCTTTGGGGCAAGTAAAACAATTACGAGCGCTTTTGCCTGAGCGAATTGACATTATCGGCTGTGGTGGAATTTCTACTGGAAGGGATGTTGCGGATTTTTTGGTAGCTGGGGCAAAGGCAGTTCAGGTTGGCACTGCTTTTCTCAATGGCGGTGTCACGGTCTTTGATAATATTTTGAGAGAGTATGTAAGTATTGTTCTTGATAGGCAGGAATAACAGGGAGGAAATGAAAATGGAGTTAAAGGCAAAAGATCGGTTAATTTTAGCGTTGGATGTTCTAAATATGGAAGCAGCAATTCCACTTTTGGATCAATTGCAAGGAAAAGTTGGAATGGTCAAAGTGAATTCCTTGGCATCTGCTTGCCCTGAAATTATCCAAGAAATCAAAAGCCGTGGTTTAAAGGTGTGGCGCGATTGGAAACATCATGATATACCCGGTACGGTAGTGAATTTTATTAAAGCTGATGTTGACGCTGGGATTGATATGTGCACTGTGCATACTTCTGGTGGATCTGTAATGATGTTTGATGCTGCTGCCAAGAGGACGCAAGAAAAGAGTAACTTAAAGATTTTAGGCATTACTGTTTTGACCAGTATTGACAAGCAGGAATTCAATGAGGAAATGGGCATATCTGGTGAAATTCAAGATACAGCTGTGCGTTGGGCGCTATTAGCTGAAAAAGCACATCTGGACGGAGTGGTGGCTTCAGCGAAAGAGGCGCCAATGCTGAGAAAGGTTTTAAAGCCCGGGACATTGATTGTTACGCCTGGCATTACGCCAAATTTTGCTGTGAAGCGTGAGGACCAGGCACAGGCACGAGTAACTACGCCAAAGCAAGCCATATTAAATGGCGCGGATAAGATT
>JAQURU010000017.1 GCA_028715435.1 Minisyncoccota bacterium | reverse complement strand
TTTCAAGATTCTTTGCAAGCTATCTTTGTTTTGCTTTAACATTTCTTTAATTTGTTCACTCTTTTTTGCCATGTTGCTCTCGCCCCGCTCCGCTCCTCTGCTCCGCCAGTTGGCGGATGGCAGAGGGGCAGAGCGGGAAACTATTAATCTTTTTTTACAAACTTAACTTTAATTGGTAATTTGCCGCTTGCTTTTGCAAAGGCCTCTCTGGCAATTTTTTCATCAACTCCATCTAATTCAAAAATAATTCTGCCTGGCTTAATTGGAAAAACATAATGGTCAACTGCCCCTTTGCCTCCTCCCATGCCAACTTCTCCTCCTTTTTGAGTAATTGGTTTGTGAGGAAAAATTCTTATCCAAAGCTTTCCTTTTCTCTTCATTGCTTTTGTAATATCTTTTCTGGAGGCCTCCATTTGGTTGGCTGTAATCCATTTTGTTCCTAATGATTTCAAACCAAAAGAACCATAAGAAACTTCTGTTCCTCTTACATCATTGCCTTTGCTTCTGCCTTTATGCCATTTCCTATGTTTCATTTTTCTTGGTTGTGTCAACATAACTTTGAATTTTGCACTTTTAACTTTTAACTAAACTTCTCTCCCTTATACAGCCAAACTTTTACCCCAATAACTCCATAAGTGCAATGAGCTTTGGCAAATCCATACTCAACCACTGCTCTTATTGTTTGCCGGGGTAAACGCCCTTCCTTTAACCATTCTCTTCGGGAAATTTCAACGCCGTTTAAGCGCCCTGAAACTTCAACTTTAACGCCTTGAATTTCCTTTTGCTCAATTGTTTTGCTAATGGCCATTTTTAAAACCCTTCTAAACGGCACCATTTTTTCTATTTGCCCAGCTACCCATTGAGCTGTTAAGCTGGCTGAAAGCCATGGATTTTTAATTTCAATAATTTCTATCTTTATGTCATTCTTAGGGTTTTTTAATCTACTTTGCACCTGCAACAGCACTTTTTCTATTCCTGCTTTTAAATCCTCTACCCCCTTTCCTCCTCGCCCGATAATCAAGGCAGGGCGAGATGTTTTAATAATAATCTTCAAAGCAGAAGATGTTCTTTCAAGTTCAATGTCTTGAACAATCCCTTGAGGAATTTTTTTAATTAAAAACTGCCTGATTTTAAAATCTTGCTCTAAATAAGCAGGAAAATTCTTTTTATAAAAACCTCGCGACATCCAATCTTTCATTTCCCTTGTTTTAAATGATTTTGGGTGAACTTTATGACTCATAAGGTTTATCGATTAAAGTTAAAGTTATGTTAGAAGTTTTCTTTTCTATCCGGCAAGCCCGTCCTCTGGCTCTTGCTCTCCACCTTTTTTGCGTTCTTCCCTCATTAACGCTAATAGAACGAATGAATAAATCGTCTTGAGAAATTTTAAAATTATTTTTAGCATTAGCTAAAGCCGAGTTTAAAAGCTTCTTCATTGGCAAAGCTCCTTTTTTAACGCTAAAAGATAAAGCAGCCAAAGCCAGAGAGGTTTTTTTGCCTCTAATCATATCTGCCACTAAGCGAACTTTTCTGGGCGAAATTCTTAAATTATTTAACTTTGCTATCACTTCCATAATTTTATGATTTTACTTGAGCTTTTGCTTCTTGCTCTCTTTGCATTTTTCCGCCATGCTTTCCAAATTTTGTGGTTGGGGAAAATTCGCCAAGCTTATGCCCAACCATATCTTCTGTAACATAAACCGGAATATGCTCTTTGCCATTATGCACTCCAAAAGTAAGCCCTACCATTTCAGGGGAAATTGACGAGCTTCTTGCCCAGGTTTTTATAATTTTTTTGTCACCTGCTTTCTGAACAAGAGCTTTTTTTAATAATCTTTCATCCACAAAAGGACCTTTTTTTAAACTTCTTGCCATATATTTTAGTTTAACAGGATTGCGCAAGCCTTACTTGTGTAAATTAACATAAGTAAGGCCTGTGCAATCTTTACTTTCTTTTCTTCTTTATTCTTCTTTGAACTATTAATTTACTCGTCCATTTCTTTTTGTTTCTGGTTTTAACGCCCAAAGCTACCTTGCCCCAAGCAGTTCTTGGATGGCGGCCAATTGGCTGTTTATTCTTGCCCCCGCCATGAGGATGGTCGCAAGCATTCATAGCAGAGCCTCTAACTGTTGGCCTTATTCCCATTTTTCTTGCTCGCCCAGCAGAACCAATTTGGCTAAACCTATGTTCTGGGTTTGATAATTGGCCTATTGAAGCAAAACATTCGCTCAAAACCTTCCGGATCTCCGAAGAAGGCATTTTAATTTGAGTATATTTGCCTTCATGCCCCATAACAACAACTGAACTTCCAGCCGATCTAGCTAACTTTCCCCCTGCCATTGGAAATAATTCTATATTATGAACAAAAGCACCAATAGGAACATTCTTTAAAAGCATCCTGTTGCCAATCTTAACCGGCGCTTTTTGGCTGCAAATTATTTCGTCTTCTTTGCTTAAACCATCAGGAGCCAAAACATAGGCCTTTTGCCCATCATTATACTGCAATAACGCAATATAACAAGTTCTATTTGGGTCGTATTCCAAAGATAAAACTTTGCCTGTTTGATTAAGCTTTTTTTGCCCAAAATCAATAATGCGGTATTTTTGCTTTACTCCACCCCCCTTATGGCGCACCGTAATGCGGCCGGTATTATTTTTACCGCCTGTTTTTTTCAAAACCCGTAATAATCTTTTTTCAGGGTTGTTCTTTGATAAAATTGTTTTTTCTTTCTTTTGTGCCATATTTATCGAGGCATTATTTCAATTACCTGGCCTTTTCTTATTTTCACAATTGCTTTTTTATAACCCCTTTTCCAGCCAGTTGTTCTACCCAATCGCCTTTTTTTTCTATCAACATTAATAATGCGCACCTGTTCAACATTAACCCCGTAAACCTCTTCAAGCGCCTTTTTTACTGCTGGTTTCGTAGCTGTTTTAAAAACCTGAAAAACATATTGGTCTTGCTCTTGTAGTAAAGTGGCTTTTTCAGTAATTTGAGGCCTGCTCAAAACACTTGGAGCTGTTTTTATATCTCCTTTTTTACCACGCCGAAGCTCCGCAGAAGCAGAAGCGGTTTTCTTTACTGCTTCTGTCTTTGCTGTCTTTGCTGTCTTTGCTGTCTTTACTGGCTTTTCTTTCTTGCTTTTCACAATCTCCGCAGAAGTAAAGGAGGGTTCTTTTTGTTTCTTATCTTTATAACTTTCCTCTTTTTTTGTTTTTCTAAAAAATAATCCCATAAATCCCAATTTATTTTTGATTTTTGATTTTTGATTTTTGATTTAACATCGTTTCTTCCAAAACTTTTACAGTGTCTTTTGGCATAATTAAATATTTGCTGTTTAAAACATCCAAAGCATTTAAATCCTTGGCTTGGATTGTTTGGGTTTTTACTATATTTCTTGAGGCCAAGATAAAATCTTTGTCCATACTAGGCAAAGCAATCAAAGCAGTTTTATCTTTGCTTGGCAAATTTTTTAAAATTCCGCTGACATTTTTTGTTTTTGCTTCTTGTATTTTTAAATTATCTAATAATATTAAAAAATTATTTTTGGCTTTTTGAGATAATGCCATAAATAAAGCTGTTCTTTTCATTTTCGTGGGAATAACTTTTTTGTAAACCTTAACATTTAAAGGTCCGAAAGTAACGCCTCCTCCTTTCCAAATTGGCGAACGAGTTGAGCCATGCCTGGCCCTACCAGTTCCTTTTTGCCGCCAAGGTTTTCTGCCTCCACCCCGAACTTCGCCCCTGTCTTTGGCGTGAGCATTGCCCTGCCTTCGATTAGCCATTTGGGAAATAACCACCTGATGCAATAAATCCTTTGATAATTCAACATCAAAAATCTCCTTGGGCAATTCCGCCTGGCCTGCTTTTTCACCTTTTTGATTGTATATATCAATTTTCATGTTATTTGCTTATCTCCAATAAAGTCCCTCGATGACCAGGAATGGCACCTTTGATGGCAATCAAATTATTGGCCAAATCAATTTTAACAATCTTAGCTTTTCTAATTGAAACTCTTTCAACCCCCATATGCCCTGGCATTCTTTTGCCAGGAATAACCCTGTCTGGGTTAGTGGCCCCAACCGATCCAATTGTTCTTACTTCATGTTTAACGCCATGCGTTTGAGGATGGCCAGCAAAACCATGCCTTTTCACTCCGCCTTGGAACCCCTTTCCCTTGCTAATTCCAGAAACCTTCACTTTATCGCCTTCTTTAAAAACTGATGCGCTTATCTCGTCTCCAATTTTGAATTCTGAATTTTGACTTTTGAATTCTTTTATATATTTATACTCTTTGCCTTTTTCGGTTTTTTTGATATGCTTAGATTTTTTTTCAAGGCCAATTTGCACTGAATCATAACCATCCTTGCTTTCTTTAGTTTTAATCTGCAAAACAACACAAGGAGCTGTTTCAACCAAAGTGACTGGAACAGCGTTCCCTTTTTCATTAAATATTCTGGTCATCTCAATTTTTTTACCTAAAATAAAAGGCATAAATTTCAAACAAAATACGGGGGCAATAGCCACCCGTATTTTGTTAAAAATTAAAGGGTTGTCTATCTCCCGCTTCAAGATGTAAACTTAATTAAATTTAGTTTTATCTTGAACATTATAGAAATTATATTTTTATATCGTTTTCACTTCTATTTCCACGCCTGTTGGCAAGGTCAAATCCCTAAGCGACTCAATAAACCTTTGATTTGGGTTCATTATTTCAATCAATCGCTTGTGGACCCTCATTTCAAACTGCTCTCTGGCATCTTTATGCACAAAGGTTGATCTGTTAACAGTATACTTTTTCACTTCTGTTGGCAAAGGAACCGGCCCTGCCATTTCCACGCCCGACCTCCCCGAAATTTCTGCAATTTGGTGGCAAGAAGCATCAACAACCTTGCTATCGTATGACTTTAACTTAATCCTTAATTGAGGCAATGATGCGGCTGGCTTTTCTTTTGTTTCTGTTTGCTTTTTAACGGGCATGGTAGTTATCAATCACAAAATTATTTTATTATCTTAGATACAGCTCCAGCTCCAACTGTTCGCCCGCCTTCTCTAATAGCAAATCTTTGTTTCTCTTCTAAAGCCACTGGATTAATTAATTTAACTTTAACATCAATAGTATCGCCTGGCATTACCATTTCAACGCCTTCTGGTAAAATAACATCGCCAGTGATATCACAAGTTCTAATAAAGAATTGGGGCTTGTACCCTGAAAAAAACGGGGTATGCCTGCCTCCTTCATCTTTAGTTAAAGCATAAATTTTTGCTTCAAATTCAGAATGAGGAGTAACCGAACCTGGTTTGGCCAACACTTGGCCTCTTTCAATATCTTCCTTTTTAAATCCTCGTAATAGAATACCAACATTATCGCCTGCCCGGCCTTCATCCAAAATTTTGTTAAACATTTCCACGCTGGTTGCTACAGTTTTTTGAGTAGGCCTAATTCCAATAACCTCTACTTCTTCTCCGCCTTTCACAATCCCTCTTTCCACTCTGCCTGTTGCCACAGTTCCCCTGCCTTCAATGGAAAAAACGTCTTCAACAGCCATTAAAAATGGCTTATCGACTTGCCTTTCTGGCTCTGGGAAATAAGTATCAATTGTTTCCAATAGTTGGGCAATTGGCTTGAATGCTTCATCATCAACTGACGCGGCTTCTGATGCTTTTAATCCAGAACCTCTAATAATCGGGGTTGTATCTCCTGGAAATTCGTATTTTTTTAACAATTCCCGCAATTCTGATTCCACTAATTCAATCATTTCTGGGTCATCAACTTGGTCAACCTTATTTAAAAACACAACTAAAGAAGGCAAGCCAACCTGCCTGGCTAACAAAACATGCTCTCTAGTTTGAGGCATTGGGCCTTCAGCGGCAGACACCACTAAAATGCCCCCGTCCATCTGGGCCGCTCCTGTAATCATGTTCTTAATATAGTCAGCATGGCCTGGGCAGTCAATTAAAGCATAGTGCCTGTTGGGAGTTTCAAATTCATTATGAGAAATGTTAATCGTAACGCCTCTGGCTTTTTCTTCAGGAGCTGAATCAATTTCATCAATTGACTTATTAGATGATTTAAGGCCCTTTAAATGGGTGTACTTTAAAATAGCCGCTGTTAAAGTGGTTTTGCCGTGGTCAACATGGCCAATAGTGCCAATGTTTAAATGCGGCTTTGTTCGCTCAAATTTTGCTTTTTCTGCCATTTTATTTTAATTACCAAGACACAAGAAACAAGACGCAAAAATACTTCTTGAAATTTATTTCTTGGTTAATTGTTTATTTATTAAGTCTATTATATTGACTATTAAAAAAATGTCAACACCTTACAGTTATCAAGCTGCCACTTAAGAAAATTAGCATAATAAAATATAATTTAAAACCTCTATACGAATTTCTTTATTTTGTATAGAGGTAATGTTTTTTTCAAGAAGCTAAACTCTAACGAGTCGTCGCTTGCTAATGCTAACAGCCGCAAAGCGACAGTACGGCATCCACTCTTCTTCAAACAAACGCAGGCTCAAAGCGCGCCCTGAACTACCACTGCCTATAACAGGCACATAGCCAAGCCAAAGAGAGCCAAGCGCAAGAATCGGAAATTGCCGCAAAAGCTCCGGGTACTGTGCCCCTAATGCCAACAATTCCGGGAGGATAGCCGGACGAAAATTGGCTTTATTCATTTTCTTGTTCACCTCGTCTGATTCGATAAGGCATTTAAAATGGAAAAGCTTCGTATTAAACTGCTTCTTCCCCTGGTCCTGTATTGGAAAATTCTCTTGGGTGATATCTTTATGAATCCAATTGTATTCCCCTTCCTTGATCATTTGCGCCAAGGGTAAAGAAAAATCAACATTTATCATAAAGGTTTCTTTTTTCATTATAGTTTCCTCCAATAAATAGACTAAAGCAAAAAAGAGTTGTCAAATAACACGGCTTTTTTATACCATATTTTCCATGAAATACAAAACTATACTGGTCCGTTTGCTAGTTTTATTCTTTATTTATCCTTCAAACCTTACGCAACCGCTTCAAAAGTGTAACGTTTTGCAAAGCAAAACCACTCTTTCGAGTGGTTAGTTTTTTACTTTACCAGTTTTTCTTGCCCGCCAAGCTCATTGAAGACTTTCTTCATTTCTTTTTGGAAAACAGCCAAATCTCTTTTTGTGGTTTTCCACATTCTTTCTAAATCTATGCCAAAATAATCATGAATTAAAATATCCCTTGTTCCAGTTATATCCCTCCACGGTACGTTAGGAAAACGCTTTTTTACGGTAAGAGAAATATTCTTTACAGCTTCACCGATAATTTCATATCTTCGAAAAACAGCATCCTGCAACTGAACATTGTTTAAAAACTGCTCTTTAGTTATGTCTTTTGTATATTCTTGAATATTTTCAATGCTGTCAATAATATCAGAAACAAAAAGTATTAATTCTCTTTTCTTTTTCATAAAATAGCTATTTGCTCTTTCAATATTTGCTCCTTCAAAAGAGGGTGAATAACCGAATATTCCACCAAGTCAACTTTTTTGTTAAGCGCTTCCTCTAAATCCATTTTTAAACCACCCATCTCAAAAAGGCCGAATCTTTTTGGCAGCTCCACCAATAAATCAACATCGCTATTTTTTTTAGCTTCGCCTCGAGCTTGAGAACCAAAGAGTGCGGCCTTTTTCACGCCTTGTTTTTTTAAAATAGGTATAATTTTTTCAGCAATTTCTTGCTTGCTCATATACTAATATTTTAACATAGAAAACTATAAAACAAAACCGCCCCTCACTTGGGACGGCAGTAGTATTGAAGGATTATTAGAATGGCAAATCGTCTAAAGTGAATTCATTGCTGGGCTGTTCTGGCGATGGTTCTGGCGATGGTTCTGGCGATGGCAAAGCCGAGTTTAGCTCGGGCTCTTTAGCCATAACAAGCGTCGCTGGAGTAGAGTTGTTTTTCATTGCAACTACTGGCTGCGCCTTTGGTGTTTCGCCTTTGGCTTTCTCGTACTCGTCAAAAGACATTATAACCATAACATCGTCCCCGTCCACCACAACAATTTTCTTTTCTCTTAAAACTAACTTTTTGATATCAGATAAATTCATAAGATTTACTCCTGCCCCACTCCTCCGCCAAAGGCAGAGGAATGGGGCAGGGTTGGTTATTTTATCTTCGTTTGCCTTCTGCAATTTCCTGGGCAATGTTTGTTGGAACTTGCTCGTATTTTTCAAATTCCATTGTAAATGCCCCTCGGCCCTGGGTTAATGACCTTAAAGATGTGGCATAGCCGAACATTTCTGACAAAGGCACCTTGCCCCTGATGATTTTCTGCCCAACTCTATCGTCTGTTTCATCAATAACGCCCCGCCTTCGGTTCAAATCCCCGATTACGTCTCCAAAAAATTCTTCGGGAATTGCCACCTCCAACTTCATAATCGGCTCTAAAATAATTGGCTTGGCTCTTTTGCAAACCGCCTGAAAAGCCATTACAGCAGCTATTTTAAAAGCAACTTCTGAAGAATCAACTTCGTGAAAAGAGCCGTCATACAAGGTGATTTCAATATCAACCACAGGATAGCCAGCCAAAACACCCTTGTTGGTAGCTTCTTTTACCCCTTTCTGAACAGCTGGAATAAACTCTTGGGGAATAGCGCCCCCTTTTATAGAATTGATAAATTCATAGCCAGCCCCTCGCTCTTTGGCTTTGGCTCGCAGATAAACATGGCCGTACTGGCCTCTGCCTCCGGACTGTTTAATGTATTTTCCTTCTGCTTCAGCTTCGTCTGTTATTGTTTCTTTGTAAGCCACTTGGGGCTTGCCAGTATTGGCTTCAACGCCAAACTCCCGTTTCATCCTATCAACTAAAACATCCAAATGCAACTCTCCCATGCCTGATATTATGGTTTCGCCAGTTTCTAAGTCCTCTTTGATTCTAAAGGTTGGGTCCTCATCCGACAGTTTCTTTAAAGCAACGATAAGTTTTTCTTGGTCAGCCTTGGTTTTTGGCTCAATTCTAATAGAAATAACCGGCTCTGGGAAAATTGGCTTTTCTAAAATAATTTGATTGCTCTCATCGCATAAAGTGTGCCCAGTGCTGGTTTTTTTCAAGCCAACAGTGGCTGCAATATCTCCAGCCATTACTCCGTCAATTTCTTTTCTAGAGTTAGCGTGCATTTGCAAAATCCGCCCTACTCTTTCTTTTTCCCCAGTAATTGGATTAACAGCATAAGACCCCTTCATTAAAGTGCCAGAATAAACCCTAAAGTAAGCTAAAGAACCAACAAATGGGTCAGTGGCAATTTTAAACACCAAAGCAGCAAACGGCTCTTGGTCGCTTGCCTTTCTGGTTATTTCTTTTTCAGTTTTCGGGTCAAGCCCTTTTACATCAGGCAAATCAATCGGGCTTGGCAAATAATAACAAACAGCGTCAAGCATTAGCTGAACACCCTTGTTTTTTAAAGCTGAACCGCATAAAACCGGCACTAATTTATATGATAAAACTGATTTTCTTAAAGACGCTCTTATTTCCTCAATAGAAATTTCTTTGCCCTCAACAAACCTGTCTAATAAATTTTCATCCTCTGAAGCGATTTTCTCTAACATGTTATGCCTCCATTCTTTGGCTTTTTCTTTTAATTCCTCGGGAATTTCATTAGGAATAACTGTTTCCCCTTTTTCTCCTTCAAAAGTGTAAAATTTTTCAGTGATTAAGTCCACAATGCCAGTAAACTTGTCCTCGTGGCCATTAGGAAATTGAATAGCCACAGCATCTTTAGTTAATTTTTGATTAATAGAAGCCAAGCATTTTTCATAGCTAGCGCCCATTCTATCTAATTTGTTCACAAAGCACATTCTGGGCACTTTGTAATTATCTGCTTGGCGCCAAACTGTTTCTGACTGGGCTTCAACCCCTGCCACCCCGTCAAACACCACCACAGCCCCATCTAAAACCCGCAATGACCGCTGAACTTCAACAGTAAAATCAATATGGCCTGGCGTGTCAATTAAGTTAAACCTAAATAAATTGGCTTTTTCTTTTTCTGCTTCAAGGGGCGTCCAATAGCAAGTGGTGGCCGCTGAAGTGATAGTAATGCCCCGCTCCCTTTCCTGTTCCATCCAATCCATGACTGCCTCGCCCTCGTGCACCTCGCCAATTTTGTGGGAAATGCCAGTGTAAAACAAAACTCGCTCACTAACAGTTGTTTTTCCTGCATCTATATGAGCAATAATGCCAAAATCTCTTGTTTTTTCAATTGGAAACTCTCGCGCCATAATTTTTAATTTTTAATTCTTAATTTTTAAATAATTTCTAGTTTTCCCAAATCGCCGTTCAACACAATTGGTTGCATTGCTATAATTTCATCTTTATAAGAAATTTCAGGAATATCATTTAAAAGAAAAATCTTTTTATCATTAACAAAAGCAAATCCTATCTCCATTAAAGTATTGCCCCCAATATAATTTTGAATACCGTTTTTGTCAAAATTGCAAACTAAAATTGCATCGCTTTTCACAATCAAGTTATGCCAGTATTTAATAAAATCGTATTTTTGCTTTACTCCAGCGTGATTTTCAGCAATACCTTGAATTAAATCTTGAGCTGTGCCATCAGCAATGCCAAACATTTCTTCATGCATTATTGGCTCAAGGCCTAATCCTTCAAGCTTGTGATAAATTTCAACCAACTCTTTGGCAAACTTTACACTACCGCAAATAACAACCTTTTTTTTATTAAAATTTATTTCGTTTTTAAAATCCTTAACATCATCTTCCATTTCAATTTCCTCTTTGGAAACAACAGGAACAATTTTATGCGGTTTTTCAATTTTAAAAAATTTAACTGGCTTTTTTTGCTCTTGGGCTATTTTTATTTCCGCTAAAACGCCATTGGAAACTGGCCCAAAAACCCAAACCTCGTCAGCCCGTTTTACTATATTATTATTGGCTTCTCTTACTTGATTTCTATCAACTATATCTAATAAAAAATAATCCCACAGCAAAAAAGGATTTAAAGGCACTGCTCCTTGTTTAACCACAAATTGGCTAATAAAAAACCGGAAATAAAAAAGGTGCTTTGACATTGCCGTATAAACCAACGGCCTTTCTTTCTGCAATCCCAAAGCTGTGTGATTAAACCCTTCCATCACTTTAATTATCTAGCTAAATAGGCGAAAGCCTTGTTGGCCTCGGCCATTTTATGGACATTTATTTTCTTTTTCACTGCCTCTCCTTCTGCTTTTGAGGCCTGAATAATTTCATCAGCCAATCTAACAGCCATTGTTTTACCTTTCTTTTTTTGAGCCGAATCAATCAACCACCTCATTGCCAAGCTTAAAGCCCTTTTATCTTTAACTTCTCGTGGCACTTGATAAGTTGCTCCCCCAACTCTTTGGGGCCTAACTTCAACCTTAGGAGCTGCTTCCTCCAAGGCCCTCTCTAAAATATCCATTGGCTCTTGCTTGGTTTGCTCTTTGATAATATCAAAAGCGCCATAAACAATTTTTCGAGCAACTGATTTTTTGCCCCGTTCCATTATGGTGTTGATAAATTTAGAAACAATCACGCTATCGTGAACTGAATCTGGAAAAATTTCCCTTGTTTTGAATTTTTGCGACATATTTTGAAAATTGAAAATTGAAAATTCCAAAAGCTTTAGCTTTTGGTGCGCTTGGCTCCGTACTTTGACCGGCTGTTTTTCCTATTAGCAACACCCGTGGTATCTAAATACCCTCTAACAACATGATATCTAACTCCTGGCAAATCCTTGACTCTTCCCCCTCTAACCAAAACCATTGAGTGCTCTTGCAAATTATGACCTTCACCGCCAATATAGGCAGACACTTCTTTGCCATTAGATAATTTAACCCTTGCCACTTTTCGTAAAGCCGAGTTAGGTTTTTTAGGGGTAACTGTAAAAACTTTTGTGCAAATTCCCCTTTTAAAAGGAGACGAATAATTTTGCGGCCTATTTTTCAATACGTTAAAACCATAGGTTAAAGCCCTCATCTTAACTTTTTTAATCACTTTCTTCCTTGGTTTCTTAATTAATTGATGTATTGTTGGGCACATAAAAAATTTTCAAAATAAAAATAAATCACTTTTCACAAGTAAATTCAATTTAACAAATTAAAAAAAATAAGTCAATAAAAGCAATGGCGTTTGAGGTGATTGCCCCAAACGCCGATTATGTTTTAACCATGCTTCTTTTCCCTCTTTTTTATCTTACAAAAAAAGAACCACACGATGACACAAATGGCAGCAGCTACCAATTCATGCCAGTACTGCAAAAAAAGAATAGATAGCTCTTGTGCTGTTTGCCCTAACCATTCCGATAGCGCTTGAAAACACCTTTCATACACCTTTATTCCTCCTTTTTCTTAGCTCCATTATGAAAATAAATAAAAAAAATGGAGAGTTCAACCCAAGAGTGCCGATAAGCAAACCTGGCCAAATATCCATTTGCTTTTTCCCCCTTTCAAAGAGCTGTTATTCCAGTTATTAACTGGAACAGTTGATACACATAATTACCCAAATAAGGAAAAACAAAAAATATGAACAGCAATAAAAAGAAAATCCCAAACTGATTCAAAAAAACCTTAACATTCTCCGCTGATTTTGGCAAGAAAGCAAACAAAATATGCGACCCGTCCAAGGGCGGGATGGGGGTTAAATTAAAAAATGCCAAAAGCAAGTTTATCCAAACAATACCCTGCAAAATTACTGATAAATTCTGATAAAACAGCGAATTGCCAAAAGGAACAAACCGCAAAACCATTCCAAAAATAATTGCCACTGATATATTAGCTAATGGCCCAGCTAATGCCACTTTGGCCTCGCCATACTTTCTGTCGCGCAAGGCATAGGGGTTTACTGGCACTGGCTTTGCCCAGCCAAAAAGCATACTGCTTTTAGTTAAAATTAAAAACAAAGGCACAATCACAGAGCCCAAAATATCAATATGCTTGATTGGATTTAAAGAAAGCCGGCCCATATCCCGGGCAGTTTTATCGCCCAATCGTTCAGCCATTGCCCCATGGGCCACCTCGTGGATAATAACTGAAAAAATCAAAATCAAAACGCTAAACAAAGTAATCATAAATAGCCAATGGCCTTGCTAAAAAGCCATTTATCCTATATTATACTAATATAATTTAAACATCAAGTAAAGCTATGGCAAAAGTATGCGCAATCTGCGGCAAAGGCTCTTTAATGTTTGGCAAACTAAACAA
>JAQURU010000068.1 GCA_028715435.1 Minisyncoccota bacterium | reverse complement strand
GTTGTTTAACAAAAAGTTTTTCTGCTTCGTTTTGAGAGGCTTCTTTTTTAGTAAACTCCACGCCTTTTTTGATAATTGCCTGCATTTCTTTTTCAATCTTAGGCAGGTCTTCGGGCGTGATTTTGGTGTCGCTAAAATCAAAGTCATAGTAAAAACCATTTTCAATAGCAGGGCCAATGCCAAATTTAACGTTTGGATAAAGTTTTTTTACTGCCATGGCCATTATATGACTCAACGAATGCCGAATTGTTTCAATGTTGTTCATATTTTTAAAATTTTAAATTTAAATTTAGAATTGCGACGCTATGCCTCTAGGATTTCCTCGATTTCCTCGCAGATTAGCTTGGGAACATTGTCTCTGAAATCCACGCGGCCTGTTACAAACACAATTTTATTTTCTTGCAAAGAACTGCTGTATTTTTCCAAGGTGGCAGGGAAAACTACCACTTCAGCTTTATCAGTTAAATCCTCAACCTTAACAAAAAGCATATGCTGGCCGTTTTTGGTGAGGATTTTTTTAATATTGGAAATTATCCCGCCAATTTTTATTTTCTGTCTGGGGAATTGGTCTTTTAAATCTTTTAAGGGTAAAGTTTTCTTTTGCAGGATATTCTTTATATTTTCTAATGGATGAGATGAAATGTAAAGCCCTAAGAGTTCTTTTTCCCATAAAAGTTTTTGTTCGTTAGAAGCTTCAGGATATTGCTTTAACTGAAAACTTGGAGGGGCGGCTGTCATTGTTGAAAATAAACTGGTTTGGCTATTGGCTTTGTTTTTTCTTATTTCGCGGTTAAAAGCCAAAATATCTTCCAAATTATTTAATAATCTGCCCCTTTCCTCAAATTTGTCAAAAGCTCCGGTTTTAATTAAAGCCTCCATTGATTTTTTGTTAAAATCTTTAGTGTCAATCCGAGAAACAAAATCAGCAAACGAAGCAAAGGGCCCGTTGTTTTTTCTTTCAGTTAAAATAGTATCTACTATGTTTTCACCAACATTTTTAATAGCTAAAAGCCCGAACCTAATTTGCTTTTGATTTGGCACAACAGAAAAATTACGAAAGCTTTCGTTAACATCTGGCTGTAAAACCTCAATACCCATAGCTTTGCATTCGTCAATTAAAAAAGCAATGCGCTCAACATCGGATTTTTCTGAGGTTAAAACAGCAGCCATAAACTCCACAGGAAAATGTGCTTTTAAATAAGCAGTGTGGTAAGCGATAATTGCGTAAGCCACGCTGTGGGATTTGTTGAATCCATACTGGGCAAAGGGTAAAATCCATTCCCAGAGTCGTTCGCCAATGGCTTTAGTACTTCCGTTTTTGGCAACACCTTCTATAAATTTATCCTTTTGTGCCCTTAAAAGTTCAGGAATTTTCTTGCCAATAGCTTTTCTTAAGGTGTCCGCTTCCGGTAAAGTAAAGCCAGCCACATCTCTGGCGATTTGCATTAACTGTTCCTGGTAAATACAAATGCCATAGGTTTTTTCTAAAATTGGCTTTAATTTTGGGTGCATATACTCAATTGGTTTTTTGCCCGCTTTTTTATCAATATAATCAGGAATAAATTGCATTGGGCCTGGCCTGTATAAAGCCACCATTGAAACAACATCTTCCAAGCAAGTTGGTTTTAATTCTTTTAAGTATCTTTTCATGCCAGAACTTTCTAATTGAAAAATTGATGTTGTTTGAGCTTTTTGAAAAATTTTAAATGTTTTAGCATCATCAAAAGGAATACTGGCTAAATCCAGCGATTCACCTTTCACTTTATAGATTCTCGCTAAAGCGTCTTCTAAAATAGTTAAATTTTTTAATCCTAAAAAATCCATTTTTAAAAGCCCTAAGTCATCAATTGCGTGCATTTCGTATTGAGTAACAATTGTTTGATCCGATTGGGTGGGAAACTGCAAAGGCACGATCTCATCTAAGGGGTCTTTGGAAATAACCACTCCGCAAGCATGGGTTGAAGCGTGCCTAGCCACACCTTCTAATTTTTTAGCAAAGTCAATTAGCTCTCTGGCTTTTGGGTCTGTGTCATAGAGCTGTCGGAACTCAGCTATTTTTTCCATGCAATCTTTTAAAGTAAAACCAAAAGGGATCATTTTAGCAATTTGGTCGCAATATGCATAAGGCAGGTTGGTGGCTCGGCCAACATCTCTTATAACCGCTCGAGCAGCCATTGTTCCAAAAGTAATAATTTGAGCAACTTTGCCGTGGCCATATTTTTCTGCTACGTAGTTTATAACCTCATCTCTCCGCCTGTCAGTAAAGTCTAAATCAATATCTGGCATTGAAATTCTTTCTGGGTTTAAAAACCTTTCAAACAAAAGCCCGTATTGTAAAGGATTTACTTCGGTTATGTTTAGTAAATAAGCTATTAAAGACCCCCCAGCCGAACCTCGCCCAGGCCCCACTACAATGCGGTTATTTTTAGCCCAATTAACAAAATCTTGCACAATTAAAAAGTAGCCAGCAAACCCTGTTTGATTCACAACTGAAAGCTCATAATCAAGGCGAGCCCTGGCTTCTTCCATCTTTGGAAATTGATCTTTCTTTTTTTCTAATCCTAAATAAGCCAAATTCTTTAAATACTCCTCTGGGGTTTCATTGTTGGGAGTTGGGAATACAGGAAGTTTAGTTTTGCCTAAAGAAAATTCAAAATTACATTGCTCGACAATTTTTTGCGTGTTGTGAATGGCTTCATTAACATTTAAAGAGGCGCAAAAATTAATCATTTGCTCCGGGCTTTTCATGGAAAAATCTTCGTTTATCATTGTTAGGCGTTCTGGATCATCGGACTTGGCACCTGTATTGATTTGCATTAAAACATCTTGAGCTTCTTTGTCTTCTTTTCTTAAATAATGGCAATCATTGGTAATTACTAGGGGAATGCCAAGTTCTTTGGAAAGTTTAATTAAACCTTGGTTAGCCTTGTCTTGTTCTTTGATGTTTGGGTGTTCTTGGATTTCCAAGTAGAAATTTTCTTGGCCAAAAATTTGTTGATATTTTTGGGCAATGTTTTTGGCCTCGTCAAGCCTATTTTTAATAATGGCTTTGGGTATTTTCCCTTGGATGCAAGCTGATAAAGCAATAAGCCCATTGCTATGTTTCGCTAAAAGCTCATCATCAACCCTGGGTTTATAATAAAAGCCCTCTAAGTGGGCTTTGGTAATTAGCTTAACTAAATTCTTGTAGCCGATTTCATTTTTAACCAACAAAATCAAGTGGTGGCGCTTGTCATCAATATTAGGCCTTTTGTTTAGCATGCCATTAGGGGCAGTATAAAGCTCTGCCCCAATAATTGGTTTAATGCCTGCTGATTTAGCTTTTTTATAAAATTCAACTGCTCCGTATAAAACGCCGTGGTCGGTAATAGCCACACTGTCCATTCCTAATTCTTTAACATAATTTAAAAGATCGTCTATTTTTGGCAGACCATCTAAAAGAGAATAATGGCTATGAACGTGCAAATGGGTAAATTTTGAATTCATTGGATTATTTCCTTGCTTTTAGTTCCCGCTAAATCAACGCCGGATTTAAAGTTAGCGTTTTTCATTATCAGCCCTTCGCCAATTTGAGCAGA
>JAQURU010000067.1 GCA_028715435.1 Minisyncoccota bacterium | reverse complement strand
TTTTCAAATAAGCGGGTAAGCTCGTCATAAAGTCTTGAATTTCATATAATAAAATCGGCGCTGTTTTATAAATAAAAAACCCAAGCAAAGCAAAAAACCCAGAATATAAAAAAGTGGTAGAAACAATTCTGGGTACCTTTTTTCTTTGCAAGCTATCAATAGCAAAATTAAATAAAATGGAAACAACCAAAGCGAAAATAAACCAGATAATGATATCCTTTAAAATATACAAGATATAAAGGCAAACTACCAACAAAGCTAACTTTGCTACTGTTTGCCAATCCATATGCAGTTTATAGCTTGTTGACTCTGTCATAAAAATAATAACTTTTTCAAAACAGCCTCGTTTTTATGAGGACCTATAATTGCTAAATTTAAGCTTTCTTTTTTAAAAATTTCTTTTGCCAAATCTCTAACCTCAATGGCTTTTACTTTATCAATTTTGGCACACTCTTCTTGCAATGTCAAAATCTTACTTGTTAGAAGTTCTTGCCCAGCGTAAAAAGAAGCTAAAGCGTCAGAGCTTTCTAAGCTTAAGGTTAAATTGCCCTTTAAATAATCTTTAGCTTTTTTTAATTCGCTTTGCGTAATAGTTTTTTGGGCTAAATTCTTATATTCTTTTAAAATCATTGCCACGGCTTTGGATAAAGCTGTGTGTGGAATGCCCGCTTGAGTTGCTAAATAACCAGAGTCAGTAAAACTTTCTGCTTCAGTTTTAATATAATAAGCCAAGCCATTTTTTTCTCGTACCTTAATGAATAATCTTGAGCTCATATTTCCTCCTAATATTGTGGCCAAAACTTCCTGAATATAAATTTTCGGACTAAATAAATCAAAAGCCCTAACTCCTAAACAAAGGTGGGTTTGGTCTGTTTCTTTAAATTTTAAATGAATCTGTGGCTCTTTTTGCCTTTCAAGTACTTTGGCTTTTCCTTGGGGCTTTTGTCTGTTAATTGTTCTAAACTTTCTTTTCACTTCATTGGCCATTCTTGCTTGATTAAAGTTACCCGAAATGCAAATAATAGTGTTGTTTGAGGAATAATGATTTTTAATATAAGTAATAAAATCTTGTCTCTGAATTTTTTTCAAGTTGTCTTTTGTCCCAATTATTTCCCAGCCTGCCGGCTGGTCGCCATATAAAAGCCCTTCAAACAGATCTTTGATGTGCCGAACAGGCGTATCTAAGTACATATTCAACTCTTCAATGATAACACCCCGCTCCTTGGCTATTTCTTTCGAATCAATTTTAGAATTTAAAAAGATATCAGCCACCCAATCCAAAGCCAAATCCGTATGCTTAGAATCAACTTTGGCAAAATAACCAGTATATTCTTTGCTGGTAAAGGCATTGTAAAAACCGCCCACCCTGTCCAGAGTTTCAGAAATTGCCAAAGTATTAGGCCGCTTTTGAGTGCCTTTAAAAAACATATGCTCCACAAAATGGGAAATGCCGTTGTTTTGTTTTGTTTCATATTTACTGCCCGCTCCCACCACAGCCAAAACCGTAACAGCTTGT
This sequence comes from Minisyncoccota bacterium, assembly GCA_028715435.1. Lineage (GTDB taxonomy): Bacteria > Patescibacteriota > Minisyncoccia > Minisyncoccales > CG1-02-41-26 > STD1-80. The sequence goes on along the minus strand of JAQURU010000067.1, from coordinate 2,101 downwards.
GTGTTTTTATTGGGCACCAACATAATCCGCAAACCATTATCTAATACTATTTTTTTATACATAAGTTTAATTTATCTTAATACAAAATCACTTAAAGCAAAAGAAAGGGCGGCTATGCCGCCGCTAATGCCTTTTCTATATCTTCTAAGGTAGGTGGTACTTCTAAGCAATCTATAATAATACCAGCCCCTTTCATTGCTTGAATCTTTTCTCCTATTCCTTCCCAAAGCAACAGGGTATTAAGGGCTAAAAGGCCAATAGACAAATGTTTTCTCTTGAACGTTTCTATTGTGCCCAGATTATCTTTCATATAGAAGGGGTCGAAAATAACAATGTCAATCCCTTCTACGCTTTTTATGTCCTGTAATTTCTTAGTGATTGAATCTATGACAACGTCGTAGCCAACCAATTTTAGATGTTCTCCAATTGCCCGTACCATTGTCATTTCCATGATGAATAAAATTTTTGTTTTCTTTGTTTCCATCTGAAAACCCTCCTTCCGAAAATATTGTTAATGAAGCAAGCTTAACTTACACCTAAACGACTGGGAAATCAACTGGTTACGCCCGAATTTTCACAAAACGCCACTTGTTGAATTGATCTTTATGAAACTTAAAATTTGAGTAATTAAACTTTTTAAGCAGTTTGGCAACCTCTTTTTTTTGATTATAGCCAAATTCCAGATAAATAACACGCTCTGGGGCTAAATAATTCTTAGCTTGCTTTAAAAACTTCTCTATAAAATACAGGCCTTTGTTTTTGGCAAACAAAGCTTTTTTGGGCTCAAAATTTAAAACCGATTTCTGCACTTTGTTTTTCTCGCCAAGTCCAATATATGGAGGGTTGGCTAAGATTAAATCATACAACCCATTTATCTTTTCAAAGATATTAGATTTTATAATCCGGTATCTTGCTTTATCAATTCCGTTCAGCTTCAAATTAAACCTAATTTGCTTTAAACAATTATCCTCAATATCCACAAAATCACAATGGCTTTTGGGAATATTTTTTAAAACCGCAATCCCGCAGCACCCTGACCCTGCAAACATGTCTAAACAATACAGAGTCCTGGGGTCTGTAAATTTACAGACCCCAGGACTCTGCAAATCTTCAACGACTTTTTGAACCCAGTATTCTGTTTCATCGCGTGGAATAAGCGGTTTGTATCGCAAATCTATTTTACAGTCGCAAAAATTCTTATGCCCAATAATATAATCAATTGGTTCACCTTTTTGTAACCGAGTTATATCCCTTTTTGCTTTATCCGTCAACTGCCCTCCATATTTCTCATTTAACAGCCAAACTACTGCCTGCCTCATAAAATCTTAATGTTTTTAAATCCTTTAGCAATGAGATAGATTTCTTTGCTGCCCCGCCTAACGGCCTGAGGGCGATATTTTTTTACCATTTGAAAATACTTCTTGGCCTCTTTCACAAAAGCGTCTGTGCCTAGGCCTTCAAAAACCTTGCAAACGAAATTGCCGTTTTCTGTTAAAACTTTTTTAGCAATTTCCAAGGCCCTATTGGTGAGCTCCAAACAATTGGCCACATCAACTTCTAAAAGTCCGGTAGTGTTGGGCGCCATATCCGAAACCACTACGTTAAAACTGGCGGACCCCAAGGGTCCGCTTTCTAACAAATCTTCGTCTAAAACATTTTTTTTAATAAACAAAGTGTTATTTAATGGTTGGGTGTTTAAATCCAAAACGTCCACCCCCACTACTTTACCGGTGATGGAAACTTTGTTACCAATATATAAAAGCCAAGACCCGGGTGCGCAACCCAGGTCTAAAACCCAATCGCTTTTTCTGAAAATTTTAAATTTATTATCGATGTCTTGCAGTTTATAAACAGACCTGGCTGGGTAATTCTCTTGTTTGGCTTTTTTAGTGAAAAAATCGTTTTTACTAAATTCTCTTTTCATTTTTGTAATTTTTCAAACAGAATGTTTTTTAGCTCCCCGATTTTTACTCTTTCTTGAACCATAGAATCTCTATCACGTAATGTTGCGGTATCGTCTTTTAAAGTATCAAAGTCAATGGTTAAACAAAACGGTGTGCCAATTTCATCTTGGCTATAATATCTCTTGCCAATATTGCCC
>JAQURU010000016.1 GCA_028715435.1 Minisyncoccota bacterium | reverse complement strand
AGGTTTTAGATCCTGGCTAAAAAGCCAAGGAAAAAAAAAAATGTTGGGCGAAATTAAAAAAGCGGCTGAAGAAGTTGCAAAAAACGGCACATCAAGCTTTCAGTCCAACAAAAAAAATAAGCCACAGCAAAAGTTGTGGCCACACACAACACTGGAAAATGCAAGGCTAAGATTTAGCAAAGTATTTCCAGTGTTTTCATTTGACAAAGTATAAAAAGTGGTGTATTATACAAGCATAGGTGTTATTTAAAAGTTAGATATTGTTGAAGAAGATTTTTTCCAATTATTCCAAAAAATTTGGGAAAGGCAATAAAATGTTAGCTCTCATTTTTGCTATTTTTTCATCGGCATTGGCGATGGGCATTTCAATTGACAGTTTGTTTTTTTTGATATTACCAATTATGAAAAGCTCATCTCCTTGGGTAAGTCATGTTTTATTTTGGCCATGCTTAGCTATTTCAACTTGGATTGGCCGTGAAGTTTTCTGGGTAGTTACCAGATTTTTAAGCGTTGAAGAAACGAAGGAGGTTTCGAAATGAAAAAGATAGCGTTCGTAGCTTTTTTCTTTTTGCTGGTTGGGGGTTTGAATAATTCTTTTGCTCAAGCCTTTCATGGGGCTGATGGACAAATTGCTCTTCAAACAGAAGATGCGGAAATTGTTGAACAGGGAAATTCCGTTGTGCTTGCTGGCGGTTCTGGCTCAGCTTCTGTTTTCTTCTTATTTGAAGCAGACAGAAGCGCTATTGGATTCAATATCATTGTGGACTACCACGGCGATGGGTGGGTTGAAATAATTGATGTGTTGTTATCAACCAACGAAAAACCTCGGCCATACATTATTCCAATTAATGGGAAAGACGATAATGATGGTAAGCGGATAATAAATTTTTCAGACCCGATCAATCGCGTTTTGGATCAAGACGGCAACGTTGAAGTTCACATTCGTGTTGGGCCTGGCCAATGTATCATCCTTAATTCTATTGTTGTTGAGTATATTTATCAGGGCAGTAGAGTTGAAATTCAGAAAGAGATTAGAGTGGTAAATCGCTATTATGGGATTTTACCACCTGGGTATACTTACCCCATATTAAACTATTATCATCGTGGGCCAATCTGGGTTTGGAATGGATATGGCTATGCGGTGTATGATGGTTGGTGGTATAGCCCTGTTTTTACGGAGTGGTTAAGAGTTTATTATCCAACCCCGACTTATAGATATTACTACCATTATTGTGGTAATCCGTATGTACGGGAAAAGTACATATATTACCATAGTGGTAGTAGTGGAAGCAAAATCTACGACCGTCAAGATTTCACACCAAACAGGAAAGCACCGGAAAAGGTGCGGTCTGTAATTGGAAATATCCGGACGAAAAGGGATTTTCAAACCCAAACCGGTTCTCAAAAATTACAGAATTCTGTTCAGGCCAATTCTGTAAAAGATGTGCAGAACAAGAGACCCCAGAGCTCTGCGAAATTTGCGCCGAGCGAGAAGCAGAGGCGTGCACTAACAGAAAGCTCCACTGGTAAGACCAGTGGAAGCAGTAGTGGGAATGGAATTTTTAACCGAATAGGGGAGGAGCGTTAAAAATTCTGTTGAAAGTACAATTGTTGTGCGGCCCAGGAGCAGTTCTGGGAATGGGTCAAGCGCGAGCTTCGATCGCAGTTCGTCTAACTCATCGGACGGTGGCACTGTATTCAAAAAAGTGATGCCGTCAAGGGAAAGGCAGACGAATGTTCAGCCGGTCTCACAAACGCGAACAGCGCCAGCGCGGACAGAAACGCGTCAGGTGCAGAATAATAACAGTTCTTCAACAACAAGTTCGTCATCGTCATCAAGTTCGGATGATGACGAACACAAAAAAAAGCGACGCAGCAGATAAGACCCCCCTCTCATCTGTTAGTCGCTAGGGGGTAAATCAATTGATTTGCCCCTGTTATTTTATAGGGAAAAGCAAAATAGAGGTCCGACCTCCCAAAGGCCTGGGCTCAAGCTTTAAGGAGGTCGGACCTCAAAAACGAGAAAGGAAGGAGATGATGGGGCGATTTTTGACGAAGGCCAACAAGCAAGCGCCAGAAAACTCTCGCACAATTTTCTTTTTTGCTTTGAACACTTGTTTTATAAGTTTAGCTTCATAGCAGAGCGCTAAATCGTCTAAGATTTTTTCAGCTTGTAAGGATTGGAAAACTTCGGAGGTTGCTAAAAGTAAGCGGTCGTTTTTTTGCAAGCTGCCTTCAATAACATCTGGAAAAATTTTTCCCGATAAGGGCTGGTTGGTGAAGTTAGAGCCAATGTCAAAGGCCTCTTGATTTCTAAATAAAATTATTTTTATATTGCCAGTTTTTGAAACTTTTATATTGCACTTAGGTCCAACTGCCACAGAAGCAAAATGCAAATCGCCTTGGCCGTGCCATTGACTTAAATAATCATTAGCTTGGTTCAAAGCAAGCTGGAAAGAGTCATGGGAGGCAAGAATGGGCTTTTGATAAAAATATTTTTTTATAATTTCAGCTACATCAGTTAATATTTTTTGGCTTTGAGGGCCCGGATTTTTAATTTCTGTTGTGATATACAGAAAACCCTGTTTTTTTTCAAAAAGAGTTTGGGGCAAAAAACAAAATGTTTCAAAAACAGCCTGTTCTTGTTTTATGCGCGGATTAAAATGAAATTCAAAAACAGTAGACATATACTTATTTCTTTAATACCTCTTTTTGTATTTGAAAACAAGAAACTAAAATGTTAAAATTTATAAATTGGGCGTATAGCTCAGCTGGTTAGAGCGTTGCATTCACATTGCAAAGGCCTGTGGTTCGAGCCCACATACGCCCACTAAGCTAAGCTTGGTTAAGCCCAGCTAAGCTGGGCCACTAATTAAATAAAAACAACTTCATGACAAATAAAATTATCGGGTATCTATTTTTGTTCTTGGGAGTTATAATAATTTTGTGGGGGCTTTGGTTTTCCTATGGAATTTTCACAGGCCAAAAGCCAGCCCCTGAACTTTTTGGCAAAGGCAATGCTGTTGAGATTGACTTGTCTAAGATTGTCCCGGAACTGGGAAGCCAAGAGCAAAATCAATTAAACACAATCCTACAAGGCCAATTAGCTGGGCTGTTAGCAGGGGATTCAATGAATAAAATTTTCAATTTAACTGCCTGGTCAATTTTTATGGCAATACTTATTTTAGCCTGTGGCAAAATCAGTGCTATTGGCATTCAGCTCATCAGAGCAGACAAGCAAGAGAAAATCAATGCTTAATCCAAGCCCAAAACATAATATAATTTTTCAATGGCTATTTTGGCATTTCGTTGAAAGCGTAAAAAATATTTTTTTGGGCTGGAAAAATTTTTTACGGTTTAATTTTAATTATTTTTCTGTTGGCCAGTTGTTAAAAAGTTTATTTAGCCCATGGAAAGGGGACATTAGCAGTTATGGAAGGGGCTTTGATGCTGCTAGATATTTCAATACTTTTTTGGGAAATATGATTTCAAGGGTGCTGGGGGCCTTAATTCGTTTAGTGCTTATTGTTTTGGGTTTGGTTTTTGGGCTGGGTGTATTTTTGGCAGGGGCTTTGGTGTTAATAGTGTGGATTTGCTTGCCAGCAATTGTTGTTGCTGGCCTTTTTTATGCAATTGGTGTTGTGGTATGAATTTTGAAATAAAAAAAACTTCTATTTATCGAGCCATTAAATGGCAAAGATTTTTTAGATTTGCTAGACCCTTAAAAATTATTGCTTGGATTTTGTTTCTCCTTTTAGTTTTATGGATTTTATTTGGATATTTTGTTTTAGACAGAGATTTTAATAGTTTCAGGCATTTAGGGGCTTGGACAGCTTTGTGTTTTTCTTTAGCTTTATTGTTTGGGGAAGCCAAAAGTTTTTTTGTCAAAAAACTTAAAAATCCAAGTTTGAAATATCCCTTGAAACAGGCCCTGGGAAATATTGAAGAATTTAATTGGGCTGGATTCTTAGATTTTCAGGCAGCCAAAATTTGTTTAAAAGCCATGAACCAAGCTAATAAACATCAGGGGGCTGATATTAAAGATATTTTTCTTTTTTATCTAATAAAAACAAGGCCCCTTGACGTTGCCCTTGTTTTTCAAAGGGGGGAGTTAAATTGGAGATTATTAAAAGCAAATCTTAAAAAAGAAATTGGCCAAGTAAAAAACAGTGCGGAAGCGGATTTTGCTAAAATCATAATCGAGGCGGGAAAACTGGCTTTACTTGGAGGCAGAGTAAAAATTACAGCAGGGGATTTGCTTTCTGCTTTTGCTGAAAACAGCGCTGTTTTTGAATCTTTTTTAACCCAAAGTGATTTTAGAAAAGACGATATTAAGAATTTAGTAAATTGGCATTATAAAGCACAAGAGAGGCACGAAAGAATAACATGCTGGTGGGATTATAAAAATTTAATGACAAGAGGGTCAATTGGCAAGGATTTTGCCTCGGGATACACAATAACGTTAGATGGATTTTCTTTTGAGTGGCAAGATAAAATTTCCAAAAATGTTTTTAGAGAAATTGTGGGGCATATAGAAGAAATAAAACAAGTAGAGCGGATTTTAGAAAAAGAGCAAAATAAGAATGTTTTATTAGTGGGTCAGCCAGGCACTGGCCGAGGCAGTATTATTGAGGCAATTGCTCAAAGAGCTTTTTTGGGAATTTCCGCCCCATCAATTAACTACAAGCGGATTTTGCAGTTTGACCTTTCAGCTTTAGTGGCTTCCGCAGAATCAAAAGAGCAGGCCGAAGCGCTTTTAGAAAAATGTTTTAGCGAAGTTATCAAAGCCAAGAATGTTATTTTAGTAATTAATGATTTTCATAACTATGTATCAGAAAATTCCCAGCCAGGCATGATAAATGTTGCGGGAATTATGGCTCGCTTTTTGCCCTTAGCTTCTTTCCAAATTATAGCTATAACCACTTTTGAGGGCTTTCACACTTATGTGGAAAAAAATTCTTCTTTTAATAATTTATTTGAAAAAGTTGACGTGGCAGAAATTTCCGAAAACGAAACCCTGGTTTTAATGGAGCAATTCGTGCCGTTCTTTGAGGCCAAGCATAAAAAATATATTGGTTATAGGGCCTTGAAAGAGATTTTAAAAACAAGTTCTCGCTATATGGCCCAAACCGCTTTTCCTGAAAAGGCCCTGCGGCTTTTAGACGAGTCAATGGTTTATTTAAAAATGTATACCAAGGATAAAGTATTACGACCCAACCATGTAAGAAAGGTAGTTTCCGAAAAAACAAAAATTCCCCTTGAAACATTGGAAGGCACAGAAAAAAAAGTGTTGATAAACTTAGAAAATTTACTTCACGAGCGTTTGATTGGCCAAGATGAAGCAGTATCTGAAGTGGCAAATTCTTTACGGCGAGCCAGAGCAGAAGTTAATTTAAAATCAGGGCCAATTGGGTCGTTTCTGTTTTTGGGGCCAACAGGCGTTGGAAAAACAGAAACTGCCAAAGCCTTGGCTGCCATTTATTTTGGTTCGGAACAAAATATGCTTAGGTTTGATATGTCTGAATTTCAGGCTATCGAGGATATAAAACGGCTCATTGGCACCAGCCAAGAAAACGGGCTTTTAACAACTAAAATAAAAGAAAGGCCGTTTTGTTTGCTGCTGCTTGATGAGCTTGAAAAAGCCCATCCCAATATTTTAACTTTATTTTTGCAAGTTCTAGACGAGGGCTGGTTAACCGACGGCTTGGGCAGGAAAGTTGATTTTAAAAATACAATTATTATTGCCACAAGCAATGCCGGTGCAGAGTTTATTAGAGAAAGTGTAAAACGGGGAGGAAAAATAAATGAAATGAAGGAACACATTTTTAATTATGTTTTCCAAAACCACATATTAAAGCCAGAGTTTGTGAATAGGTTTGATGCTGTTGTTTTGTTTAAATCCTTAGAAAAGCCAGAGCTATTGCAAATTGCTGGGCTGATGCTTTCAAGATTAGCCAAGAATTTACTGGATAAAGGGGTGAAATTTGAAGTCACTAAAGAATTAAAAGAAAAAATTGTTGAACTGTCTTATAGCCCAGAATTTGGAGCCAGAGAAATGAAACGAGTTATTCAAAATAAAGTGGAAAATTCGCTGGCTAAAGCCTTGCTATTAGGACAGTTAAAACGAGGGAAAAGTGTTGTTGTAAGCCCAGTGGACTTTTCGCTAACTATAAGATAAACTTTGTCTATAATTAATTTTAAATTTAAAATTTTAAATGAATTTTAAATGTTTTAATGTTAAATTTTAAAATTAAGATTTAATTTAAAATTTAGAATTTAGAATTTAAAATTTCATGACCACAGTTCGTAAATATATTTTATTAGGGGCAGTTGGCTTCGTAATACTGTCTGTTTTTTTGTTATCCTCTGGGGTGGTAAATCCAAGTTGGAATCCTTTCCAACAGCCACCAAGCGGTGAGGTTTTGCAAAACGCCATTGCCAATTTAGCAAAGATTGAAAAAATGCGCGTTCAGGCCTTAGCCAATCTTGCCATTGAAACAGGCAAGCAAAACCCCAGCCAAGTAGAAGGTTCTTTGCAGTTAGACCAGATTATTGATTATTCGGACAAAACTAACAAAAAAATATCAGCTGATGTAAATGTGGCTGTTGGTGTTTCAGGAATGGAGCTTTCTTTTGGAGCAAAATTGATTAGCGTTGATAAAAGTTTGTTTTTGAATATAACAACCTTGCCCCCGTATTTACCCTTGGGAGTTGATGTTGAAACAATAGAGAACCAGTGGCTTTTCATTGATCCAGCTTTGTTTCGTTCAGGGCAGGCTCCTTTAAGCAGCCCTGCTTTGGACAGCCAATTTTTGGGGGACCTCAAAGGGCTTCTAATTGGCCAAAGAATTTTTAAAATAAAGCAAAGTAAGGGCCAGGAAACAATTGACAACCAAGCAACAGACCATTATTTAGCTGAAATCGATAAGCAAACTTTTAAAGAAGTATTTCCCGAGTTTATAAAATTAATGGAAAGATACTTGCCTCAAAATAGCCAGGAAGCTTACCAGGACAATTTACAGCAAACTATTGAACAATTCCAGCAAAATTTTGAAACAATTTGGAAGCAATTGGGCGGATTTATTTTTGATGCTTGGATTACCCAAAACCAAAACATTTTAAAAAAAGTGAGATTTAAAAAAGAAATTGGGGGTAATTCTGCTGATATTGAAATTTTATTTTCTGATTTCAACAAAGAAGTTGTTATTGAAGCTCCAGCTGACGCCAAGCCAATTGAACAGGTTTTACCAGCTGACTTGCTCGGCATTTCTATAGCCACTTCAACTGCCACAACCACACAATAAATAAAAACCCGCAGAGGGCAAACTTAGGCAAAATCTGTTTAAGTTTACCCTCTGTTTTTTTATGGGCCAAAAGGGGTTGACATTTCGATACTTTAATGGTAGTTTAAGCGATAGTTTGTTCTTATAAAATTAGTTTCTTATTGACATAGAAGTGTTTGCGTTTTAAGTTTTTGACAATTTTTGTCGCCTTTGGCGGCAGGGAGGTTTCTCATGCAGGAAAAGATGAAGAATGCTTTATCTTGGCTTCTAGTTTTATTAGTTTTTTTGGTGGTGCTCGTTGCCTTTTGGCTCACTAATTCTGCTAACGGAGCAGAGCTGAAATCTATAAAATCTATAGAAGCAGTGCCTTTTGAAATGCTTGAGCCATTTTTTAAATCGCTTAAGCCTAATGATAAGAATGATCAAATTTACACGGCGACTTGGCTTTTGATCAAAGAGCTCAGGAAGGGTAAAGCAGGAAAGTTCCAGGAAGTTGCAGATTCGATTAAATGCAAGGGAATTTCGCCTGACCAATGGCAGGATATTGTTGGGGTTGCTTTGCAGTATCGTACTTATCAAATTGTTGGTAGTTCTGACAATAAACAGGACGAAGTACTTACTGAAATGAAGCAGCTTGCTGAAAGCTTAAAAAGTTTCTCCGAAATTATTAATAGAAAAGATACTGAGAATAGCAGGCTGAACTTGACCCTAAAAGATAAAGATGTTCAAATCACTCGGCTGGAGGAAGATAATGAAAAACTAATGACTGCGTTAAGAGCCTCAAATGAGAGCTTAGAAAAACAAATTCTTCCGTGCATAAATGCATTGGAAGAAGAGAACGTAAAACAGAAACAAGAAATCGCCGCATTAAAAGCAAGGCCTATGGGTGTACTACAAGCAGAGGTTGACCAGCTCAAAGCAGATTATGAGCGCCAAATCGTAGACCTGAAAGCCGAGATTGAGCGGTTGACTCCTAAAGAGCCAGCGAAACAGACAGAGCCAGCTTATGTAGAGCCAAAAGAGTGTAAAGATAAACCAATAGAATTAATTTTTTCTGTTGGTGGTGTTGGCTTTGCTGGTTCGGAAAAGTTTGATATCGCAAAATGGCTTGATGACAAAGAAAGTCATTTGAGATACCAATCAGGCGGTGAAGCTGGTTTAGGTATTGAGGTTAAGAAAATTCTATTCGCGCAGGCATATTACGGCCTGAGCGGAGAAAATTCGGATAAACATTTTGGAGCTGACGCTGGCGTATGCCTTAAAGGGTTCAAGATTGGCGGAGGAGTAATAAATTTTGGAGAAAAAAGTTATCCAATAATTTATGCCTCCAGCGATAATTTGTTGGCGCCTTTCATTAGGGTTTGCCCTGAGAAAGACGCAAGATTTGTTCAGTTTGGATTGAATGCAAACATAGATATTCTCTCACATGTTGAGAGAATGAGATAGGGGAGATTGGAAATGAAAACAATATTTTCGGTAGTTTTAGTGGCTATCTTTTTTGCACTATTATTAGTCGGTTGCGGTGATTTGGACAAGCAAGACGAGCTTTATAAAAGCTCCGAATTCACAATTCAAAGCGAACCTGTGGCGGACAATAACCGGCAGGTGATTGCCGTGAGCGTTAGCCCGGCATACGCAAATGCTTCTGAGTTTAAAGTTTACATTTATAGATTGAGTTCGCAAGGAGATAAAGAAACAGCAAGTGGCGAGAAAGGGTTTTTGGGATTAACAGAAATATTTCATAAATCCTCGTTTAATCTCTCGACACCTCCCCTAAGACCAGATGTTTATGAGATTGATATTTTGGTTAAGTATAACAAGGATGATTTGAGTTTTGAAAATAGAATGCTTAACCAATGGGTAAAAGTTGAGGCTGTGCAGGGGTATGTAGCGCCTACATTCTTGGTTAAAAAACCAGACGAATTTATTGCCAACCAGTCGTTTGCTTTGGAGGCTTCAACAGACGCCAAAAATGTCGAAATTATCGCCTGGAAATGGGTTTTCGATGAAAAGAAAACCTCTGATGGACAGGTTATTTTTCCGGTTCTCGCTGACAAGCAAGAACACTCGATAACCTTAACCCCGTGGGACGATTTTGGCCCATACGACCCAGTTTATTACCAGTTAACTGCTACTAAGGAGTTGGTTGGTATTCCTGGGCCTCAAGGTGAGAAGGGCGAAAAAGGCGACCCAGGGGCTGTTGGGCCGCAAGGATCAACAGGCGCAACAGGGGCCACAGGCGCTACTGGAGCAACCGGAGCGACTGGTGCAACAGGAGCTACAGGGCCAGCTGGCAAAGACGGGATTAATGGTAAGGATGGCATTAACGGTAAAGATGGTGTAGTTGACTACACTAAAGTTGCTGAAATTGCCACGCAAGCAGCAATAGAAGCGGCGCAGAAAGTAATTGATTCCAAGATTGCATATTTGGAATCACTCGAAAAAGCAACCGAAGCACAAGCAAAAGCAGCAGACGTGGCCAAATTGGCAGCGGAAAGAGCAGCTATTGCGGCAAATCTTTCAGCCCAAGCAGCGCAGGAAGCAACAGCGCAAGCAAAAGCGGCAGCAAACGCTGCAAAAATAGATTCTGATTTGGCAACAAGTCGCGCTAACGAAGCTTTAAAATCAGCTGAAGCGGCAAGGGCTGCAGCAGATAGCGCAAAGGCGGCTTATGAAAGCGCAAAGAAAGAAAGCGATGCTGCGAAGAAATATTCCGAAGCAGCAGCAGCGTCAGAAAATGCTGCGCATATCTTTGCCGATCAGTCGTCCACGGATGCAGATAGGGCAGAAGCAGCCCAGACAGCTTCGTTAAAAGCCCAACAAGCAGCAGAGGCAGCAAAAGCGGCGACGGACGCAAAAGCTTTAGAAATCTCTGTAAAATTTGTGGAGATTGAAAAATTGAAGTTAGCAGCAGAGGCAGCAGCGCAATTTGCGGACATTGCAAAAGTGGCAGCAGAAAAATCTGCTCAAGATGCGAAGGCGTCAAAAGAGCAGACAGCTCTTTACGAGAGCTATGCGAATGCTTCGGCTATTAAAGCTGAGGCAGCGCAGTTGGCTGTTGAGGCATTGAAAAAGCAAATTGATGCTGATAAAGCATCGATTGACCTGGCTAAGGCAAGGGTAGAGGAATTGCTTTGCGCAGCTCAAGCTGTTCAAAGTGATGCTCAAGCAGACAAAGACGCAGCTCAAAAAGCAGCCATGGCGGCACAGTCAGCACAAGTTGCGGCAGAAGCGGCTCAAAGAGCTGCTGAAACAGCCCGAGCTTTAGCAGAGGCAGCAGCTGCAAGAGCTTTAACAGCGCAGTTAGCAACTGAAGAAGCTGCTAAAAAGTGCGGAACTTGCCCAGTTGTCAATCCGCCCGTGGTCAACCCTCCGGTTGTTAATCCACCTGTGGTTGAACCGATTCAACCAGGAGTGAAGAATATAATCGTTGCTCTGGCAAACCCAAATAATTTTCTTTCAGCAGAAGTTTCTGGGATTGTCGGGCAAACAGTTACGGTTGCGATAACGGTTGAAGGTCCATGCGCTTGCCTGTCTATCCTAGGGATTAAATTTGGGTCTGGCATGTTAAAGTTTAGGCCAGATTTGTCTCCTGGAGTATCAGAAAGTGGCGGATTAATTTCTGTTACTGCAACAAATAGTTCTTCTGCAACTGAGAGAAGAACATTTGCCACCTTGGTTTTTGAGGTGAAAGCTAAAGGTGAGCAAAAGTTGGAGCTGCCGTCGGTAGACAAAATATTGGCCACGGCTCCTAATTACAAGTTAGTCATTTTGGCCACACCTGGTATCAGGGTGGTCGTTAATCAATAAGAGACAAATCAAAGAGCGGGGGAGCAACAAAGAGAAATTCTCTTTGCCCCCACTCTCATATATTTTTAATTTATTTTGTGCTATACCAAGTGAATAGGAGATAGGACAGTGTAGGACAAAATAAGTTAAAAATAAAAATATGAGAAAATTAATTATAACATCAGGTATTATTTTCCTAACTTGCTTAGGTGTTTTTGGCTTAGCTTATTCGTTAGAAGCAACCGAAACCTGCCAAACAAAATGTTCAGCTGATGGGGCTGGTTTGCAGTATTGCTTATCTTGCGATACTGTGTCTAATGCTTGTTTGCAATGGTCAAGTGTTTATCCTTGCTCAAGCGGGGCTTGTTCAGCAGGCGCTTGTTCCTCACCAACCCCAACGGGACAGGTAACAGTAAGTCTAGCGCCAATTAACATGGTGCCTGGTGCGGTAAGCTATGACAATATTTTAATACGAGTTTCAGCTAGCGATTCTGCTTACCCGGGCAGGATAAGTAAAATTTGCCTTAACTCAACAGACCTAAATCTTAATAAATGCCAAACTTGCTGGGATGGCACATCTTGCTCTTATGATTTTGATATTATGGAGGGAACTTCTGGAATTCCTAGCGGAACATGGCGTTTTTATGGCCTGGCTTTTAGCAGCCAAAATCAAGAATTGGCCAGGAGTTCTATTTTAATGTCTTTTACTCCAATTACTCCAAGCTGCTCTGATGAGTGCACTAATGGAGCAAAAAGATGCTCAACAAATAGCCAGTATCAGGTTTGCGGTAATTTTGATTCTGATTCTTGTTTGGAGTGGTCAACTTCTTACACTTGTCCAACTAACCAAACTTGTTCTGGCAATGGTGTTTGCAGCTTGGCTTGCACTAACCAGTGCCAAACTATGAGCGCTTGGCAATGCCCAACCACTAACACATACAAGATTTGCGGGGACTTTAACAATGACTCTTGCTTGGAATGGTCATCTGCTTACACTTGCGACACTGGCTACACTTGCAATGCAACTTCCAAACAATGTGTTGCTCAGAATGACAATCCAACAAGCGCTTATTTATCAATAAATAAAACTAGTGTTTTAGTTGGTGAAAAAGCCAATATCAGCATTTCTGCCCAAGATAATGACGGTGTTGCAAAAGTTTGCTTATCTGATGGGGATTACCAAACCCCAGAGTGTTTTTCAGGGGCAAGCCACACCTGGGAAATATCAAAGCAAACCCCTGGAACATACTTCTTTTATGGTTACGCTTATGGAAAAAAACCAAATGGCGAAATAGCTCAAATAACAACGACACCATTTTTTGTAAGCTTAACTGTTAAAAGCCAGCCAATTGTTTGCACTAACCAGTGCCAAACTATGAGCGCTTGGCAATGCCCAACAACCAATACTTATCAAATCTGTGGTGATTTTAACAATGACTCTTGCTTGGAATGGTCTCAAACATATACCTGCGATACTGGCTATACCTGTTCTGCCTCTGGCAAAACCTGTCAAGCAGTGGGGGATAACCCAACCACAGGAACTCTAACAGCCACCAAAACAACTGCTTTAACAGGTGAGAACGTTAGCTTTACTGTAAAAGGCTATGACACTGATGGCATTACCAAGGTTTGCTTGCTTGATGGTGAACAGCAAACTCCAGTTTGCCAGAATGTTTCAACCTATACCTGGAACTTAACCAAACAAACTCCTGGAACATACTTCTTTTATGGTTATGTTTATGGTAAACGGCCAAATGGGGAACAAGTGGAAAGAACCACTGATCCTTTCTTTGTAAAGGTGAGTTTCCAAGGCCAAGCGCCAGTGTGCAATAACTTGTGCACTCCAGCTGAATGGTCTTGCCCAACAGCCAATACTTACAAAGTATGTGGAGATTACAACAACGACGGATGTTATGAATGGTCTTCTGCTTACACTTGCAACACTGGCTATACCTGTTCAGCCAGCCAAAGAATGTGCATTTTACAAAACAATAACCAAGGCACAATTAATCTAACAGCCAACAAAACCCAGGCCTTAATTGGTGAGAACGTTAGCTTTACTTTCACAGCTCAAGACCAAGATGGAATTGATCAAATTTGCTTGATTACTGATAATTATTCCAATGCTCTTTGCAAGCAGTGTTCAGGCCAAACTTCTTGCTCCAATACCTGGAATACCACCAAACAAACACCAGGCCTTTACAGTTTTTCTGGCTATGCTGTTACCAAAACCCCTCAAGGTTCAACCCAAACAATTAATTCCAACATTGTTTCTGTTTTATTTAATCAACCAGGAACAGTTTGCACTAACCAGTGCCAAACTATGAGCGCTTGGCAATGCCCAACAACCAATACTTATCAAATCTGTGGTGATTTTAACAATGACTCTTGCTTGGAATGGTCTCAAACATATACCTGCGATACTG
>JAQURU010000015.1 GCA_028715435.1 Minisyncoccota bacterium | reverse complement strand
TGCCGCGAGGGGCTTTATAGAATAAAAGAAATCCTTCAACAAATTGAAGATAATCCTTTAGGCAGCCAACGAGAAGCCTTACAAGAAATTTTTGCGGTTTTAGAAAAAACCTCGCTTTGCCCTTTTGGTAGAACTGCTTATATACCTTTTAAATCTACTCTAGAAAAACTTTTATGAATAAAGCAATTAAAATTATTATTAATGGAAAAGAAATTATTGCTGACTATGGCAAAACGATTTTAGAAATTGCCAAAGACAATAATATTGAAATTCCCACGCTTTGCTATCACTCGGACTTAACCCCAAAAGCAAGTTGCCGGCTTTGCTTGGTTAATATCAAGGGCATTAAAAACCCCCAAACTTCCTGCTCAACAGTGGCTGAAGATGGAATGGAAATTGAAACAGATAATTTAGAAATTGCCAAGCTAAGAAAAACTAATTTAGAGCTTTTGTTTTCCCAGCATAAAGAAGAGTGCCCTGACTGTGTTTTGCAATATAATTGCCAACTTTTAAGATTAGCCAAAAAAATCGGGGCAGACATAGCTAAATTTTCTGACCGTAAAAAAGATTTTCCAATTATTGAATTCGGCCCAGTTGTTTTTGACTCTTCAAAATGTATTGACTGTGGCAACTGCATTGAAGCTTGCGAACAACAGGCAGTTGGCTATTTAGGGTTAGAAAAAAAGAATGATTTTCATCAAGTGTGCCCCATAGAAAGCCGATCTTGCATTTTTTGCGGGCAATGTATTGCCCATTGCCCAGTGGGCGCCTTTGAAGCCAAAAGTGAATTTGAGCAAATTGAAGAACCCTTAAATAATAAAAATAAGATTGTTATTTTCCAATTTGCCCCCTCAATAAGAACAAGCATTGGTGAGGAATTTAACCTGCCCCCAGGAACAATTGTAACTGGCCAGTTAGTGGGCGCTATAAAACAATTAGGGGTTGATTATGTGTTCGATGTTTCTGTTGGCGCTGACTTTACCACTTTGGAAGAGGCCAAAGAAATGGTGGAAAAAATTGAATCGGGCAAGCCCTCTTTACTGATGTCATCTTGCTGCCCATCGTGGGTGAGATTCGTGGAAAAATATTATCCAGAATTTGTGCCCAACATCGCCACCGCCCGGCCTCCTCATATTATTCTGGGTGGATTAATAAAAACTTATTGGGCTAATAAGGAAAAGATTGATCCTGAGAAAATTTTAGTGGTTTCTGTGATGCCTTGCGTGGCTAAAAAATACGAAATTACAAGAAAAGAAATGCTCTTTAAACACAATGGCAAAACAATGGCTCCGGTTGATTATGTTTTAACCACCAGAGAGTTAGCTTATTTATTAAAAAAACACGGTATTGATTTGGCTGCCCTTAAATTTACTTCGCCCGACCAAAGCAAGCCCGACAATCCTTTTGGTGACCCATCAGGGGCAGGAGTTATTTATGGAGCTTCGGGAGGTGTAATGGAATCAGCTATTAGAACAGCTACAAAAATTTTGAATGTGCCAAATGTCAGAACTGATTTTCCCAAAGTTCGGGGCCAAGCTGGCGTAAAAGTTAGCCAAGTGGAAATAAACGGCAAAGTTTTAAATGTGGCGGCCGTAAACGGCACAGGAAACGCCAAAACTGTTTTAGATCAATTAAAAGTAGAATCGAATATGTATCAGTGCCTTGAAGTGATGGCATGCCCTGGCGGGTGCATTGGGGGAGGAGGGCAACCCTTACCCCAAAATGCTCAAATAAGAGCAAAAAGGGCTCAAGCTCTTTATAGCATTGACGAACACAAAACAGTAAGAACATCTTTTGATAACCCAGAACTGCAAAAAGTTTACAAGTACTTTCTAAACAATCCGGATATTATTAAGAAAATTTGTCATACGAAGTATAAATAAAATTTCTAATTGCTCTAATTTCTAATTACTAAATAATGCCTAATGAACAAATGCCAAATTGATCATTGGATAATTGGGATTTATTTAGAAATTAGTAATTAGGTTAATTGGTCATTACTTATGCAAACCAAAGCATTAATTCTCAATAAACAAACTGTTGCCTCGTTAGTGCAATTTGCTATTCTACTGACTGTGTCCATAGTGGCGCCGCTGTTTCACTTTCAGCCTATTACCGGGCCAATTGTTAATGCTTGCTTGTTTATCGCCACTGCCCTTTTGGGCGTTCAAGCAGGAATAATGCTTGGGCTTTTACCAAGCTTGATTGCTTGGTCAGTTGGCACTTTGCCAACTCCTTTAGCCCCAATGGTTCCGTTTATAATGGCTAGCAACACTATTATGGTTGTAAGCTTTGCCTATCTTAAGGAAAAACATTTTGCTGCTGGTGTTATTGGGGCTAGTGTTTTAAAGTTCTTATTTTTATTTTCCACCAGCTATATTGTTATTAATTTAATTGCTCAAAAGCCAGAGCTAAGCTCAGCTTCGCCCATTGCCCAAAAAGCAGCTCAAATGATGTCCTGGCCTCAGCTAGCCACCGCACTTCTGGGTGGCATAATTGCCTTCACCTTCCTCCGATTTTATAAAAAATAACATTTTTTTTGCAAGAGAAAAGAAGGTTAGCCAATGCAATCTTCTTTTTTTGTGCTATAATAATAGATAAAAATTTATGAAAAAAATTAAATTTCCAAAAATTCAAAACAAGAAAAGGTTTTGGCTCATTTTTTCGGGCGTGATTATTGTTTTAGCAATTGGCTCTGGCATAGTTGTTGGCCAAATGCGAAAACCATTGCCTTATGAGTTTATAACCGCAGCAAAACAAACCGTTGTGCAGGAAGTTTCGGTTACTGGCAAAGTAAGGCCAAGCCAAGCAGTTGACTTAGCTTTTGAAAGAGGCGGGAAAATAAAGTCAGTGCCAGTGCAGGTTAGTGATTTAGTGCAAGAAGGCCAAATTTTAGCGGCTTTGGACACGTCCGAACTCCAAGCTCAATTAGCTCAAGCTCAAGCTAATTTTGAAAGCCAGCAAGCTCAATTAGCCCAATTGCAAATCGGCACTAGGCCCGAAGAAGTAAGTGTGGCCATAACCAGTGTTGATAATGCAACAAAAGCTCTTGCGGATGTTCAAAGCAAAGCCCTTTCGGATCTAGCCCATCTTTATGATGATATCAAAAACACCCTAAATGACGCTTATGTAAAAGCTGATGATGCTGTTAACAAACAAACCCAAGAATTATTTTCCAACGCTAATACTAATAATCCCCAGCTAACTTTTTATTCAAACTACCAGCAAACAATAGACAGCCAAAGCAAAAGAGTAACAGGGGGCAATGCAGTGGCTGACTTGAAATTAATGGCAGGTAACAGTTCCAATGACTATAATTCAGCAGACAATTACCTTAACAAAGCAATAGCAGATTTAAATTTAATAAATGATTTTCTAAACACAATTGACAGCGCTCTAAGCAATGCTTCTGGTTTATCGGGTTCAGCTATTACAACTTACAAGGGTTATGTTAATACTGGCCGAACAAATGTTAACACTGCTTTAAACAGCGTGAATTCTTTAAAACAATCAATAGCCAGCCAAAAAATAACTAATCAGCAGAACATCACTGCCGCTCAAAATACCTTGGAAAGCGCCCAAAAAAACTTAGAACTAAAGCAAGCAGGAGCCACAAGCGAACAAATTCAAGCGCAAGAGGCCTTGGTTAAAGCAGCCCAAGCTAATGTGAATAACATTTCAGCTCAAATAACCAAAGCCACTTTAAAAGCCCCGATTGCAGGCATTATTACCAAACAAGAAGCTAAGCCAGGAGAAATTGCCCAAGCCGGGGCAATAATAGTGTCTTTGATTTCTCAAGCAGAATTTGAAATTGAAACTAATATTCCTGAAGCTGACATTGCCAAAGTAAAAATTGGCGACACTGCCAATGTAACTGTGGATGCTTATGGCTCTGATGTTAAATTTCAAGCTAAGGTTACTAAAATAGACCCGGCTGAAACAGTGCTTGAAGGCGTGGCAACCTATAAAACAACCTTGCAGTTTACCCAAAAAGATGAACGGATAAAATCCGGCTTCACAGCCAATATTGAAATTTTAACCGCCCAAAAAGAAAATGTTTTGGCTGTGCCCTACCGCGCTATCATATCAAAAAACGGCGACAAAATTATAAAAATCGTTCAAGATAAAAAAATAACTGAAGCAGAGGTTGTTTTAGGCCTGCGGGGATCTGATGGCAATGTGGAAATAATAAGCGGAATAAACGAGGGTGATAAAGTAATAACTTTTGAAAAACAATAATGCCTTTAATTGAAATTAAAAACCTTGAAAAAACCTATAACGAAGGTGAAACTGAAACCCGCGCTTTATGTGGGGTGTCTTTTGATGTTAAAGAGGGAGAATTCGTGGCAGTAATGGGGCCATCGGGCTCGGGCAAGTCCACGCTATTGCATATCTTGGGATTTCTGGATAGGCAAACCAAGGGCAACTATCTTTTTGACGGCAAAGAATTGAATGAATACACTGATAACGAGGCAGCCAAGGTCCGAAACGAAAAAATGGGGTTTGTTTTTCAATCTTTTAATTTACTGCCCCGAACAAGCGTTTTAGAAAACGTAAAGCTTCCATTGCTTTATTCCAGTACCCCCCAATCAAAATGGGCCTCAATGGCTAAAAAAGCTATTGAACAAGTTGGCTTATCGCACAGATTAAACCACTTAACCTCCCAGTTATCAGGAGGTGAAAGGCAAAGAGTGGCAATTGCTCGGGCTTTAATCAATGAGCCAAAAATTATATTTGCTGACGAGCCAACTGGAAACTTAGATTCAAAGTCAGGGAGCGCTGTTATGGAAATTGTGGAAAAACTAAACGACCAAGGCCACACCATTATTTTAATTACCCATGAAACTTATACTGCCCAATATGCCCAAAGAATAATTACTTTAATGGACGGAGAAATAGAAAACGACAGAAAGGTTGAAAAAAGGCGGAAAGGTAAAGATGAATTCGTTAAATGACATTCAAAAATTCTCTCAAAACAGCAATCAAGGGTTTGCGGGTTAATAAGTCCCGTTCAGCTTTAACTATTTTGGGTATTGTTATTGGCATTACCTCTATTATTTTAATTATGTCTTTGGGCAAAGGCGCCCAAGAATTAATTTTAAACCAAGTTAGGGGCTTGGGCTCTGCCACCATAATTATTGAGCCAGGAAGAGAAAGCCAAGGCCCTTCGGCTTTCAGCTCTTTGTTTACGGATTCTTTAAAAGATCGTGAAGTTGAGGCTTTAAAAAACCCTTCTAATGTTCCTGGCCTTGAAGAATTAAGCCCAATGGTTGTTTTATCGGCCCCAGTTAGTTTTGAAACCGAAGTGCATACTTTTATGGTTTTAGGAGCTGCTAGTTTAATTGCAGAAATTGTGGATGTTTACCCTGAAACCGGCCAGTTTTTTACCGACGAACAAGTCCAGCAGCTTGCATCAGTTGCTGTTATTGGCTCTGAAGTGAAAAACAAACTTTTTGGCCCTTCAGATGCTTTAAATCAAAATATTAAAATAAAAAGCAAGGTTTTTAAAGTCATTGGCATTTCCCCAAAAAAAGGCCAGGTGGGCATGCTTGATGTTGATAATTCAATTATTATCCCCTATTCCACTGCCCAGAAGTATCTTTCAGGAATGAATTATTACCATGAAATTATTGTTAAAGCCAAATCAGAAGAAGTCGTGCCTGAAACCGTGCAGGATATAAAAACAACTTTAAGAGAGCTCCATAATATAACCGACCCCTCAAAAGACGATTTTCAAGTGGCAACTCAAGAGGATATTGCCCAAAGAGTGGGCACTGTTACTTCGGTTTTAACTATATTTTTATCAGCCATTGCCGCCATTTCTTTAGTGGTTGGAGGTATTGGCATTATGAATATTATGCTTGTATCTGTAACCGAGCGCACAAGAGAAATCGGCTTGCGCAAGGCTTTAGGAGCCACCACTAAAAATATTTTAACTCAGTTTTTATTAGAGTCGGTTATTTTAACTCTATTGGGCGGAGTAATTGGCATTATCCTTGGAATTTCCTATTCGTTTATTGCTTCTTTAATTTTAAGTCGCGTTATTGGCTCTAACTGGCAATTCACTGTATCTTTGCAAGCTATTCTTCTGGGTTTAGGGGTTTCTGGGTTTGTTGGCCTTGTTTTTGGGCTGTATCCTGCCAGAGCTGCTTCTCAAAAATCTCCTATTGAGGCCCTAAGATACGAATAAAAAAGTGGCAATAACAGAAATTATTATTAAATACATAACCAACTTAATCGCTTCGGGCGGATATTTTTTTGTTTTTCTGGCTATGTTTTTGGAAGGCATTGTGTTTCCTATCCCAAGCGAGGTTATTTTAGCTTTTACTGGATTTTTAGTGGCCCAGACAACCTTTTCTTTTAGCATAGCTATTATTATTAGTGCTTTGGGCAGTTTTTTGTGCGCTTTGGCTTATTATTTAATTGGCTATTTTGGTTTTAAGCCCTTTATTTTAAAATATGGCAAGTATGTTTTTTTAAAACAAAAAGACATTGAAAAAACAGAAAGTTTTTTCACTAAGCACGGCTCAAAAGCTATTTTTATCAGCCGATTTATTCCCATTATCCGCCAGCTTGGCGCTTTGCCAGCTGGAGGGGCTAAGATGAATTTTAATAAGTTTTCTTTAGTAACAATTTTAGGCGCTTTAATTTGGAACGGAATTTTTATCTTTTTAGGCTATCTGCTTGGTGAAAACTGGCCCAAACTTGAGCAATACACTAAATATCTGGACTATATTTTTTTAACAGCCATAATAATCGCTGTAATTATCTTTATCTATAAACGTAAAAGAAAAAGGGCCATCAAATCTATTGATTGATGCCCTATATTTTTCTCCCCCTGCTTTTTATATATAATCCTCTATTGTGATGGAAAAGCTCTATTTAAAACCTCAGCGAGTTTGTCGAGATTAAATGGCTTCTCAATAGCTAAAATAAAACCATGCTTATCGTAGTTAACAAACTTTGGATTACCAGGACTACCGCTCATTAAAACAGCTGGGGTGGATATCCCCATTTCCCTAATCTCTTTTAAAACCTCGTCAGCTATATCGAATAGAACATCGCCTGATTTATACTGTAGATCAAAAATAAATAAATCAAAATCCGAGGAAGATCCTATCTTTTCCATGATCTCAATATCGTCAAAACAAATATCTACCTCATATCCCAAACATTCTAACATTTCACGATAGATATTGTGAAGGTCTTTTTCATCCTCCATCATTAAAATTCTTTTTGCCATTTCAAATCCCTCCAGAACTTAAGCTACCAGTGGTAAAATTTCATCTTGTAAGACATCTGTATCAATTACAAGACTCTCCTCAAAGCAACCAATAAACCCATACCTTTCCCAATTTTGCTGCATCGGGTCTCCTTTTGGACATGTAGCGATGAATTTCAATTTACCTCCGCTCCTTTTATGAAGATCTTCTTTTACCTCCAAAGCTCCTTGGATGTTATAAGTATTTATAATAACCAAATTACACTCCAGAACTACTCCAATTATTGAATAAAGTTTATCAACACTGGAAAAGTTCATGGTAAAAAAACCAAAGGCATTTAGTATGGCGGTAATAATACCACCAAGCATCCTATCAGACTCTACTATAACGATTCCCTTTCTCTCTTCTGACATAAAAATACCTCCTAATAAAAAGTGGAGCTTAGCGCTCCGTTGTTAAATGAAATCTGGGTATTTTATAGCACAAAACAGTTTAAAAAGCAACCCCCTACACCAAATTTTGATGCAGGGGCAAAATGACACACGCTCATTTTCATTCTTTTTTTCTAACCCTTAAACAAGTTGCTATGGTCGGCAAAATGCGAGGCGCTTTACCCACCGCCTTTTGCCGGGCCAGTTGCCTATCATACTCTTTGGCAATCTTCTGAGCCACCTCCTCGCTACACCCATAAAAATCATGGGCATAGTTTATAGGATTAGTAGTAGAACTATTACTTTGATTATTAGGATTCATTTTATTCACCTCTTTCTGATAAGATTGTTAATGAAAATATACGCTTACAAGCTACAACATTTTAAGCTAATTGTAAACCGCATTGTACAGTGCAATTATGCTAAATAAAATTTCATGAATAACATTAGTAAAATGCCCAAGATAAAAACGCAGAAATAACCAAAAGCCTTTTTCAAAGGAAAATCTTTTTTAATTTCAGGAATTAAATCCGAACAAGCAATATAAATAAAATTTCCAGCGGCAAACGGCAACAAATAAACAATCTTGTTACCAATTTTTTCTGCCAAAAAGAATCCAACTAATCCCCCCAAAACAGCCAAAAAAGCCGATAAAAAATTAAATAGCAAGGCCTTGCCTTTTTTAAATCCTCCGTAAATTAAAACACCAAAATCCCCCAGCTCTTGAGGTATTTCATGTAAGGCAACAGCCAGTGTGGTGGCAAGCCCGCTAACTGGAGACACAACAAAACTACCAGCAATTATTAAGCCGTCCAAAAAATTATGCAACCCGTCAGAAAACAAAATTAAATAAGAAAACGGCTTGATTCCTTTGTCACAGTAATCTTCACCTGTGTGACACATAGAATGATGGTGATGCCATTTGATAAACTCCTCTAAAATGTAAAATAAACAAAAACCAAGCAGAGTAAAAATAAAAACTTTTAAAATGTTTTTTATACCAGCTGTTTCAATAGCTTCGGGCAATAAATGCAAAAAAGCGCCCCCTATTAAAGCGCCTGCTGACAAAGCCACTAAAACCAAAAGAATTTTGTTTAAGAGTTTATCTTTAAAAAACAAACTTAAAGCCCCCACAAACGAAATCAAACTCACCAAAAAAGTGCTTAATAAAATATAAAATAAAGCAATCATTTTAAAAAAAGACTCTGGAGTCTTCCAGAAATTTCTTGGAACTAAAATCCAAGTGGGTGCCCTATTACCCGTGCCCAAAGGCAGAGTGAAAAGCAGGCTCCCAAGTAAAAATTTTTGTTTCTCAATTTAACTGGAAAGTCCAGAGCCACTCTAATTATAGCTCTAAATACCTAAGATTTCAACTAGCTGTTTTATCAAAGACAAAACAACTGCCGGGGGCATTAAGCTATACGAATCAACCTCGTCATCATCTTTAAATTGCCAGGGTTTTTCGCCCACTTTCACAACTCCGTTCTCTTGTTGGTAAGTATACTCTGGAGTTATTTCATAATCATCAAGCAATTCGCTTGCTTTATTAACGGGCACAGAATTGCGCAAAAATATTTTAGGCACACCATATAAACTAACTGCCTGGCGCATTAATTCCTCGTCAATTTTTAAGCGCTCTTTAATTGGCTCAATGCCTTGCTCGTCGCCTTCCTTGGTAACCATTTTAGCTCCAGGGCAAGCTGGATTATCGCAGTTTAGATAAAACTTGTCCTCTTTTTCATCATAGCCGGGTTTAGTGGTAGTTAATAATTTTAAATTCCTTGATGTTTGGCACAAGGGACAAATCAGCCGATATTTAATCCGCTCGTCAATAACTTTTTCTGGCACATCAATCATTACAAATATGTCTGGATCATCTCGGTAACCCATTAAATCCCTAAAAAACAAAGAATAAGAAATTTGATCCATGCTCCTTGGAAAACCATCAATAAAAATGGCTTTTTTTGGCATATCAGCAATCTGTTTTTTTACCAAAGCTAAAATAAGTTCAGAAGGCAAAAGCACTTTGGTGCTTCTTCCCTCCAGTGATTTAATGATATCGTCTAAATGCAAATAACCTCGATAATTTTTTTGCAAAAAATCCACCAAGTCCTTTTTGCTTTCTGGATCAGCAACAACACCATCAAGCTCCCGCACCATATCACCAATTGATAAATGAACTATTTTGTCAGCATCAACAATTTCAGCTAACATTTTAGCATAAGTTCCTTTACCAGAATTTTTCTTGCCCAATAAGTAAGCAATAAAGCTGTTTTCTTGTAAATATTTTTTTAACTTGGCAATTTCAGGGCCTGCTTTGGCTTGAAAATACTCTTGCCTGCCTTGAGGTGAGGTTATATCAAACTTTTGATCAACCCCTGGTGTTTTTGTTTTAAACAAAGGAAAATTTAATGACGCCATATTTTAATAAATTATATTCTGACCATTAGAAAACAAGGAGATGTCTCCTTGTTGGTCTGTTCTTTTCACCTTTATACCAAATTCTAATAGATTACTCAACACTTCTTGATGCGGATGGCCGTAAGTATTACGTGCTCCGACCGAAATAACTGCTATTTCTGGCTTAACATTAGCTAAAAATTCTAAACTGGTGGCGCTTTTGCTGCCATGATGGGCCACTTTTAAAACATCGGAAAACAAGTCCTGGCCTTGTAAAAGCATTTCTTTTTCTGCTGGCTTTTCAGCATCGCCTGTGAACAAAAATTTTGTTTGGCCATAAACCATTTTAGCAACAATTGAACTATTATTGTTATTTTTTGAATCCTGCTCTGGCAATTCCATGGGATACAAAACATCCATCTCCACCTGCTCAGCTATTATTTTTGTTCCTGCTGTGGCCAAGATAATTTTAGCGCCTTCTTGCTCAATTTTTTCCTGCCAGGCCTCAAAAGTTTTGCCTTCTGAAAGTTCACCGGTCCATAAAATATTCTTTACTTGATAATTATCCAAAACATCTAACAACCCTCTTAAATGGTCATAATCTGGATGGGTTAAAATAACCACATCAATGGTTTTGTCCCAAAATGGCATTTGCTTTCCTAATTTTTCTACTGCTTCATTGCTAGGGCCTCCGTCAATTAAAATCTGGTGCTTAGCTGGAGTTTCAATAAAAATACTATCCCCTTGGCCAATATCAAAAAATATAACCTTTAGCCCGCCCCCTGGCGAAGCCAAGCCAAAAACAAACTGCCAAACAAAAACATTGGCCAACCCCAAAACCAAAATCCCCAGCAAATAATATTGTAAATTTTTACGCATTCAAATCAGCTAAAAGTTTTTCTAAATCAATGCCATATATTTTGCAGACATCGCCAATGGTTAAGTTTTGTATTTCAAACTGGGCCATTGGGCAGGTTAGGCACGGCACTTTATGCTTTGCCAAAACCCCTTTGGCACTTTCTTCAACCATAATTTCCGCTAACGTTGTATCTTTTGTTATTTTATTCATATTTTTCTACTTTGCACTCTTTGAGTGCATTTTTTATTAATTTTTTTAATTTTAGCTTTTTTTCTTGTGTTTTTACTTCTGCCAAATTCGCCTTGGTGGCTGGGTGCTCTGGGGCAAACATTGAGCAGCAATCTAGGTGAGGTAAAATGGAAATCTCATAAGTGCCGATCTTTTTGGCTAAGTCCATTATTTCTTGCTTATCCCAGCCGCATATAGGCCGCAAAACCGGCAAACTAACCGCTTCCTCAATAGCCAGCATATTATCTAAAGTTTGGGAGGCCACTTGGCCCACGCTTTCGCCAGTTATTAAGGCCTTGGCTTTTTCTTGCACAGCAATTTCATTGGCCACCAAAAACATTGCTCGACGGTAAAGCACCACTCTAAAGTCTGCTCTTGTTTGTAAAACAATTGCTTTTTGAACATCGCTAAAAGGCACAAAATATACTTTTATTTTTTCCTGATAATTTTTTAAAGCTCTCAAAATATCCCGCACTTTTTCCAGCGATTGCTCATAACCCCGTTCTGTGGCAAAAAAATGAACAAAAATATTTTCCACTCCCCTTTTCATCGTTAAGTAGCTTGCCACTGGCGAGTCAATTCCCCCAGAAATCAAAGAGATAGCTTTGCCACTAACCCCTAAAGGCAAACCACCCGGCCCAATAATTTTTTTGGTGTAAAGAAACGCCTGATTGTCAGTTATCTCAATATACAAAGTTATATCCGGATTGTGCAAGTTAACTTTTTTATTTAATCCTTCCATAACAATCTCCCCAATTTGCTCATTTATCTGCTGGCTGGATAAAAAAAACTTTTTGTTGCTTCTTTTTGTTTCCACTTTAAAACTGGTGAAGTTTTCATTTTTTAAAATTTCAATTGCTTTGTTCTTGATAGCTGCAAGGTCTAAAGCACATTGCCAAGCAAAGGAAAAATAACTTAAGCCAAAAACTTTCTGTAAAACATGTTGGAAGGAGTGAAACTCCTTCCTAAGCTCAAAAGGAAGGAGTTTCACTCCTTCTGATTCTCCTTCTGATTCCAGCCTAATCAAAATTCTGCCAGAAATTCGCTTTACATAATTAAAAATAATCCCATTATGTTGAAGGGATTTTTTTATATTATCAACCAATTTTTCCTCAAAAAATTTTCTATTATCGCCCTTTAAGGCAATCTCGCCATAATGGCAAACAATTAGCATTTTAATCTTTAACTAAATCTAAGGCTTTTAAATTCACTTCCCAAAATTTTTCTGGCATTGTGCTTTTCACGGCCTGCTCAATGTTTTCTTTAGATATTGGCAACAGCCCTTTATTAATAACAAATCCAAGCATAGCCACGCCCACCAAAACAGGATTGTTCAACTCTTTTTCACAAATCGTAGAAAAAGGCAAAATAAAAATTTTATCAGTGGCTAATTTAATGTTCTCCTCCACCTGCTTTAGGGAAGCGCTTTCCCCTAAAGTTGGGGTTTGGTAATTATTGATTACAAAAGTAGTTTGTTTATTAGCAAATTCTAAACCATTTAAGGCCTCTTGAAACTCCAAAGCCAAAATCAAATTAGCTTGGCCTTTAGGCACTATTGGCGAATATATTTTACTTCCAAACCTAATATAAACGCTAACAGAACCGCCTCTTTGAGAAAGGCCGTGAAGCTCTGATGTTTTCACATCAAGCCCACTAATAAAAGCTGCTTGCGAAATTAAGTCAAGCAAGGTTATTAAACCCTGGCCGCCCACTCCTGTAATTACAATGTTAAAGTTTTTTTCTGCCATCTTATTGTTGGTTGTTATTTATTAGTGCGCGCTTGCACGTTTGGCTAAAAGCCCGCAAATATGCCTGGCTATAATTACGGATGTTTCCCCTGAATTTAAAAATTCTTTAATAGTCGCTACCAGCTGATTATAATTTTCCTCTTGGTCAATAACTGCCATATTTTTAACATTTAAGGCCTTTACAATATTTTCAATTTTAATTGGCTCTATATCCTCTCCTGTTGATGATTTGCCCATAGCTGGGTTTGGCTGGTGGCCTGTCATGGCAGTAATTTGATTATCTAAGATAATCAAAAGCAATCCTGACTTATTATAAACCGCATTCATTAAAGCTGGAATACCGCTATGTAAAAAAGTACTATCCCCGACAAAAGCAACTACTTTTTGTTTACTGTCCTGCCCTGAATTTAATTGAAGGGCTTTTTTAATTCCATGCCCAATACCAGCCCCAGAACCCATTGAAATTAAATAATCATACAAATTATGAGGAGGCAAAGCAGCAATCATATAACAGCCAATATCCCCTCCAAACACCGTACCTTTAGGAGCAGCTTGTTTAACAGCTGCAAAAAGCTTCCAGTATGGGCAAGTGGGCCAGCCAGTGCAAAACCTTGGCAAATGTTTTAATTTTTTGATTGGCTTAATAAGTTTTGGACTATACAGCTTTCCCGCCATTTTAGCTAAGCCAACAGCTACTATATGAGGAATTAATTCGCCTGTTTCTGGCAATATGTTTTTGCCAAAAATTTGCAATTTTGGATTAATACTTTTAGCAA
>JAQURU010000066.1 GCA_028715435.1 Minisyncoccota bacterium | reverse complement strand
TGGCAGAAGGATTAGCGCCATCTAATACTGAGAGAGGTTACGTTTTGCGAAGAATAATAAGGCGGGCTGTTAGATATGGGAAACTGCTTGGAATTGAAAAAGAGTTTACAGAGGAGGTTGCTAAAATCGTTATTAAAATGTACCAAGATATTTTCGGAGAATTAAAGATCAACGAAGAATTTATTTTAAACGAGCTACAAAAAGAGGAAGAAAGATTTTTTAAATGTTTGGATAGCGGCTTGAAAGAGTTTGAAAAAATAAGCGGCAATATTATTTCTGGAAAAGATGTTTTTAATCTTTATCAAAGTTTTGGCTTTCCCTTGGAAATTACTAAAGAAATCGCCAAAGAAAAAGGAAAAACTATAAATGAAACAGAATTTATAGAGGAGTTAAAAAAGCACCAGGAACTATCAAGAACTGCTTCATCCGGGCAATTTAAATCTGGGTTGGCTGACAATTCCGAAACTACCACAAAATATCACACAGCCACCCATTTATTGCTGGCAGCTTTGAGGCAAGTTTTGGGAGGTGAAATTCAGCAAAAAGGCAGCAATATCACAAGCGAACGAATAAGATTTGATTTTAACTTTGCCAGAAAATTATCTCCAGAAGAGATCAAAAAAGTAGAGGATTTAGTTAACCAAAAAATAAAAGAGGGGCTAGAAATTGTTTGTTGTGAAATGGAAACTAATAAAGCGCTTAATGAGGGGGCCACAGGCGTTTTTGGCCATAAATATCCAGAAAAAGTAAAGGTTTATTCTATCCCTTCGATGATTTCAGGGCAGGCAGATTTTTCTAAAGAGATTTGCGCTGGGCCTCATGTTCAAAACACTAAAGAACTTGGAGAATTTAAAATTATTAAAGAAGAGGCCTCTTCCCAGGGTATTAGGCGCATAAAAGCTGTTTTACAATAAGAAAGTTTTTATGCTAAAATAAAGAATCCGCATTTGGCCTTGTGGGAATAGGTCGTTAATTAACTAAGAATTTTTTATGAAACAGGTTATTGATATAACAACTCCAACTGAAGAAGAACAAGAAGAATTTCCTGCTGTTTTAGCCGCTGCGCCTGCTAAAAAACATAGAAAAAAAATAGTAAAGCCCAAGCAGGGCTTAGCCCTACCTAGAAAGAAAGAAGAAACAGCAGGTGAACATAGAACAGGCGAAAAATTCAAACAAAAGAAGAAAAAAGAAAAAATAAGAATTTCTTTTTCTTTTTCCTTGCCTAAAATTGCTGTAACGTTGCCTTTAATTGCGGGAAGCATTGTTGTGATTTTAGCAGGCGCTTTTGTATACTTTACGTTGCAAGCCAAGGCTGTTGTATCAGTAAAGCCGGTTTTAGAACCAATTAAAATTGAAGAAGAAATCAAAGTTTCTTCAAGCCAGAACCAAGCAGACTTAGAAGCTAAAATAATACCCGGCCAAGTGTTTGAAAAAGAAATGGAGCAATGGAAAACATTCAAAGCCACAGGTAAAGAAACAGAGCAATCCGGGGCATCTGGGTCTATATTTGTTTACAACAATACTAATCCCCCCATAACTATTACTTTAAAAGAAGGTACAAGATTTTTATCTTCAAAGGACGGCAAGGTTTATAAAGCAAAAGAAAAGATTGTTTTGCCCCCAGCTATTTTAGAAAACGGAAAACTTACTCCTAGCGTCACAACAGTGCAAGTGATTGCCCAAGAGGAAGGCGAAGAATACAATATTGCTCCCGCTAAATTTTCAGTGCCTGGGTTGGCTGGTTCGGCTTTATATTACACTATTTGGGGAGAATCAAAAGAAAAAATTGAAGGAGGGTCAGAGAAAGAGGTGTATGTTATTATTCAGCAAGATATAGATAATGCTCATGATGCAATAGCAAATGATTTGCAGGGTATGATTTTAGCCGAATTGCAGAACCAAGTTCCAGGCGGATTTATTTTAAATCAAGATTCAGTGTTTTTTAACGAGCCGGAGATCTCTTGCTCTAGCGAGGCTGGGGCAAAGCTCGTTGAATTTAATTGTTATGCCAAAGCCAAAGCCAAAGCTATTTTCTTTAAAGATCAAGATTTGAAAGAGATCGCCAAATGGTTTATTGGGCAAAAAATTTCTACAGGCAAAACATTATACGAAAATAGTTTAATAATAACAGAAACTCCTCAAGGCAAGGTTACAGACAACGGAGATTTGATTTTGTCACTCAAAACAGAAGCAAAGCTTTATGACTCTATAGATCAACAAGCTTTGCTTAGCCAGATTACTTCAAAGAATCAGGAACAAATAAGAATATTGATTGCTAATAACTATCCCCAGATTGAAAGAATCGGCTTGGAATTTTGGCCTTTTTGGATCAAGAAAACACCTAAAAACACCGAAAGGATTAAAATGGACTTGACGTTTTAGATTTACTTTGCTATTTTAGACAATTGTGATGAAACAAATAAATACAAAAAAAGAAAGGGGCCAGGTTGTTGAGGCCTTGCCCAGTCTTTTGTTTAAGGTTCAGCTGGAAAACGGAACTGAAGTTTTAGCCCACTTAGCTGGAAAATTAAGGATTAACCGCATTAAAATTTTGCCGGGCGATAAAGTATTGGTGGAAATAGGCCCATACGATGAAAAAAGAGGACGAATCGTGTATCGTTTAAAATAATAATTATGAATTATGAAAGTTAAGCCATCAGTAAAAAAATTATGCAAAGACTGCAAAGTTGCAAGAAGGAAAGGGAAAGTCTATATAATTTGTAAAAACCCAAAGCATAAGCAGCGCCAAGGCGCCTAATTTTGTTTTATGTTAATTAGAATTGCCGGAATTACAATTCCAGAAAATAAGCAAATTGTTATAGCCCTAACCTATATTTATGGAATAGGTCAGGCTTTAGCTTTGAAAATTTTAAAGCAAAGTAATGTGGAATCCTCAAAAAGAGCCAAAGATTTAACTGAGCAAGAGGTAAATAAAATTAAAGAGGTTATTGAATCTAGCTTGAAGATTGAAGGAGATTTACGAAGAGAGCAGGTGTCTCACATAAAACGGCTTAAGGAAATAAGATGTTGGAGGGGCGTGCGCCATTCTAAGGGGCTGCCAGTAAGGGGGCAAAAAACAAAAAAGAATTCCAGAACAGTAAGGGGCAATGTGAGGAGAACCGTAACTTCGGGCCGAAAATCAGCCCCAGCACCGAAATAAGAAATAACTAATAACTAATAACAATGGGAAAGAAAAGAGTAATCCAAAAAACAGAAAAAGAACTTATTGCTGAAACAGATAAAGTTGAACAAAAGCTTAAAAAAGAGCTTAATGTTCAAACAGCTAAACCCTTTAGAAAGGGGAGAATTTATGTTTCTTCCACTTACAATAATACTATTGTAAGCTTGGCCGATGAAAGAGGAAATGTTTTGTTTTGGAGGTCAGCAGGAAACATTGGGTTTAAGGGCACAAAAAAGGGCACTTCTTTTGCTGCTTCTAAAGTGGCTCAAGCTGTTGCTTTAGCTTGCGATCAGTTTAAGATCAAAGAAGTTTCCATTTTTGTGAAAGGTGTTGGCGGAGGCAGAGATTCAGCTTTAAAAACAATTTCAGCTGCTGGGGTGGAAATAGAAGAAATTAAAGACGTAACACCAGTGCCTCATAATGGTTGTCGGCCAAAAAAACCAAGAAGGGTATAAAAGTATGCAATTAACTAATTGTAAAATTTGCAGGCGATT
>JAQURU010000065.1 GCA_028715435.1 Minisyncoccota bacterium | reverse complement strand
CGACATTTCTTTTGAAGTTGTGCAATCCAGAAATAACAGTAACTTTGTTTGTGGCGAAACAAGACCCCAGGTTGAAACACGAAATATCAGTTTAGAAAACAAAAATTCTAGTTGGGAGATTATCTCCAATGACCAAATTTATGGTGATATTGAATACTCTCATAACGACACAACACTCCACGGAGTTGTTACTGGAACAGGTTTAGTGGCTAATGCTTACTATCAAATAACCCTGAATGGTCCTGGAGGGTGTACATTTACTGATAATAGCTTAGCTGGTGTAGGACCAAATGCTTTTTCAAGCGGTTATTGGAACAGTGGAACTAATTTAGAGCCAACCTGTGGCGCACCAGGAGAAGGCGTGTATAACATGAACCTAATAGGTGACCATTATACATTTCAAGCTGACTCAAATGGTGCGTTTAATTATCCATATGATTTTGTTCTGCCAGCTGGTGATTATCACGGCGTAAAGGTATTGGTTAAGAAAATGTTAGACACTCATGTTGCTCCATGGGCTGATACTGGCTCTGGATACCCAGCGTTCAACTTATACGAAACAGCATCTATTGACTTCACAATATTAAATTAAGCTGATTACTTGAAATCTTTTAGATTGCATCAGTGTTTGTGAAGCTGGTGCAATCAATAAAGGTCTTAAAACAAAAATTCTTATTTATTAGAAGAAGGTCGAAAAAAAAGTAAAAAAATAAATATAAAATAGATAGTATGAATAAAAAATTAATTGTTAGTTTAAGTATTATTGGAGTTGTTGCAGCTTTGGCCATTGGTGGGACAATTGCATATTTCAATGACACTGAAACCTCAACTGGTAATATTTTTACCGCTGGTTCATTGGACTTGAAGGTTGACCACTTAAAGCAAACCTATAATGATGTTAATTGCAACACTTGCAATCTAACTCTTATTAGCGACCCAACTAATATGGTGGTTGCGAAAGATGGTAGTTCATTGGCTCCTTATCCAGCAGTTTATGTTGGCAGTAATGGTGGATTTATCCACCCAGCTTGGACAGCACAAAATGACCCAGACCTTCTAGCTGCAGGAGCAAAATGGATTTGGGAGTCAGATCCAACTAGAGTTGAAGACCTCACAAATGACGTTACCTATACTTTTAGAAAAACATTTGAATGGTATGGGCCAATTGTGTCATCTGACCTTTGGTTTGCAGTTGGTTCAGACAATAGTGTTGAAGTTTGGTTAAACGGTATTAAAGTTGGCGAAAATACGGGAGAATATGGCTACAGACAAGAATCAATGTTGCATATTCTTGGCGCTGATGTGAATGATCATGTTATTCAGGGAGAAAATGTCCTTGAGTTTGAAGTTAAAAACTGGGCCTTGCAAGGTAGCACGCCCTACACAAACCCAGCCGGCTTGATTTATAAGTTTTATATCAGCGGCAATTGCCAAGACAATTACTTCAAACAACATTGTATGCTTTGGGGAGAGAAGGATTTAACTACTGAAACATTTTTCAATTTTGATGATGTAAAGCCAGGCGATAGAGGAACAAATGTTATTAGCTTGCATGTTTATGACAACCCAGCTTATGCTTGCCTTATTGTTAATAATAAGGATGACCAAGAAAATGAAATATTAAATCCAGAAACAAAAGCAGGCGACACTACTGATCCAGAAGGCGAGCTTTCCAAATACATCAATGTATTTATTTGGAATGACTTTGATAAAGACGGGGTTTACGAGCCAACAGGGGAAACAGAAGTATATTCTGGCTCATTGGCTGATGACCCAGTTAAAATGCGCATTGCTGATATCACTGGAGGAACTCCGCTTCAGTCAACCACCACGGCTTATTTGGGGTTGGCTTGGTGCGCTGGCACGCAAGCAGTTGACCAACAAACAGGTG
This sequence comes from Minisyncoccota bacterium, assembly GCA_028715435.1. GTDB lineage: Bacteria > Patescibacteriota > Minisyncoccia > Minisyncoccales > CG1-02-41-26 > STD1-80. The sequence continues at coordinate 1,786 of JAQURU010000065.1, read as the reverse complement.
TTATAACCTGTGATGGTTCAACAATGCTTGATGACGCCCAAAGCGATTCTTTATCCGCTGACTTAACTGCTTATGTTGAGCAGCAAAGAAATAATGAAGGGTTTGAGTGCGCAAATGTGAATTTGCCAGAAGAACCTCAAGACCAAGAGTAAGTGAAGTTTTTTTCTGGGCGTATTTTTATGCGCCCAGTGTAAAAATTTTATTTTTATGAAACCTTGGCAAGTAATTTATTATGTGTTTCTCGGTTTGGTTATAGCCATTGCTTTGCTTTTGGTGGTTTCGGTTTTGCCCGTTACGGGCAATTACAAGATATTAGCAGTGCAGTCCGGCTCAATGACGCCTGCCATTAAAATGGGCAGCGTGGTGGTGGTTAAACCACAAGAAGATTACAAAATCGGTGATGTTATTACATTTGGCAAAAGCAGTAAAACTCAAACCCCAACCACTCATAGAATTTATGACATTAAAGTAAATGTTGGGGAGGTGGTGTATATCACCAAGGGAGATGCTAATAATGCACCTGATTCAAAAGAAATTTCCCAAAAAGAAGTAATTGGCAAAGTTATATTTAATGTGCCTTATGCAGGATATTTAGTGGCAGGGGCTAGAACAAAACTTGGATTTGCTTTGATTATAATTATTCCAGCTTTGGCCATTATTATTGATGAAGTTTTTAAGATTGTAAAAGAAGTAAAAGGCAAAAAAGATGAAAAGCAAAAAGCGTAAAGTTTATAGGGATGAGTTTGGCCGGTTTGCAAAAAAACCGCAGGTTTTTGGCGTTAAAGGAGTGGCCTTATTTTTAATTTTAGTTTTGAATTGGAACTTGCTTGGCATTATTCACGATACCATTGCTTATTTCAACGACCAGGAAACATCCAGTGCTTCTTTTATGGCTGGCTCTTTGGATTTTGAATTGAACTCTCCGGCTGAATTTAACCCTGGCTTTTTAGCTCCTGGGGAAACAGCCATGCGAACAATTGAATTTGTTAATCTAAGCAACACGCCAAAATACAAAATAAAAGCAGCTGACTTTACAGGGGATTTATGCGAATATTTGGATATTGAAGCTAATTTAAAATCAGGGGATATAGAATTTTCTGGAAAGCTCACTGACTTTGTTTTTGGCCCAGTGGTTTATGAGGCGCCAGAAATTTGGGATTTTACTTTATCCTTACCCAATGATGCTCCAGAAACAGCTCAAGGCCAAACCTGCCAATTTAATTTTGTGTTTTTTGGTTCTCAAACAAAGAATAATTTAGAATTTGGCTTGGGGTTTAATGATGAAGAACAAATTGGCAGTAATGTGGGCTCTAAAACTTGCTATAGCAGTGAAACCCGTTCTAAGGGCTATTGGAAAACTCATCCTAATGTGTATTTTCCGCATTTACCTCAAACCTTGGGCTGTTCAATTGTTGATGGGCTTGACTGTTTATTTGGCAATGAAACTGTTGGCACCCAAGCAAAATTATTACAAATTCTTGACACTGACTACAGCTTATCAATGCGCAATAAATTAAGAGGCCAATTATTGGCCATGAAATTAAATGTTGCCCATTTTGGCGTTGGCGATTACTTTGTGGCCGCTACCAGCCAGACTATTAATGAAATTATTGTTGAGGCCGATGATTTGTTAAGGCAAAACCCAGCTCCAAATAACGATGCTTTAGAAGCAATGAAAACGTTGTTAGAAAGCTTAGTGGATTTGCACATCCAAGTTTGCTCAATAAATGGGGCTCCTGCTTTGGAAGTTCCGTTAAGCTCAAAAATTGTTATTAATGAATTTTTA
>JAQURU010000014.1 GCA_028715435.1 Minisyncoccota bacterium | reverse complement strand
TTTGGATATTGCCAGAAAAAGCCAAGCCCAATACAGCCCAGACCAAATTATTGTTTCCCCAGGTGCTAAGCAGGCCATTTTAATGGCTTTGATGACACTTTTGAATCCAGGGGAGGAGGTTTTAACTTTTGAGCCGTGCTGGCATAGCTATAAAGCAATGATTTATTTGGCTTTGGGAGAGTACAAGGCCTTTCCTGTTTTTGAAAGAAATGCCATGGCTAAAAATAAAGAACAGATAGAAAAGCTTATTACCACTAAAACTAAGGTCTTAATTATAAACAATCCGCAAAATCCCACGGGTGTGGTGTGGTCAAGAGAAGATTTGCAAGCTATAACAGATTTAGCTAAGAAGCATGATTTGTGGATAATTGCTGATGAAACTTATGATGCCATTATTTTTGATGATTATGAAATGATTAGCTTGTGCTCTTTTAAAGAAATTTACGATAAAGTAATTTTAATAAACGGTTTTTCCAAAACCTATGCCATGACTGGTTTGCGAATTGGCTATTTGGCAGGTCCTCTGGATTTTATTAGCCAGGCCAGTAAAATCCAGGAGCATTCGGCCACTTGCGCTTCGTCATTGAGCCAATATGCGGCTTTGGGAGCCTTATCACCAAAAACTAACCAGTATGTGGAAACAATGAGGATTGAATACGAGAAAAGAAGGGATTTAGTTTATCAAGGGTTTAATAATAATTTTATTTCTTTTGTTAAGCCCCAAGGCACTTTCTATGCTTTTTTGAATATTAAAAAACTTAATATGAGTTCTATCCAGGCAGCCGAGTTTTTTTTGAGTAAAGCAAAAATAGCTTCTGTGCCAGGAACAGCTTTTGGTAATTCAGGGGAAGGTTTTTTAAGGATATCTTTTGCTAAAAGTTCGGACTTGTTGGAAAAAGCAGTTAAGCAATTAAACCAGGCCTTATATGAAATATCTTAAATTAGGCAACAAAATAATTGGCCAGAACCAGCCTTGTTTTATTATCGCAGAAGCCGGAGCAAACCATAATCATAATTTGAACCAGGCCAAAGAATTGATAGATGTGGCTTCGGACTGTGGAGCAGATGCAATTAAATTCCAATCAATAAAATTTGACGAACTTTATTTACCCAGCTTTCCACCTTCAGAAAAAGTAAAATCTTTATACCCTGCCATTGAATTACCAGAAGAATGGTATAAAGAGCTTTTTAGCCATGCCAAAAAAAGAAATATTTTATTATTGTCTTGCCCCACTTACATCAAAGCAGTGGATTTGCTTTTGAAGTTTGGGGTGGCTGGTTTTAAAATAGCCTCGCCCCAAACAAAAGCTAATTTGCCATTATTAAGCTATGCTGCTAAAAAGCAAAAGCCCTTGATTATCTCAACTGGTTATTGCAACTTAACAGACATAGAGCAGGCCTTAAGGGTTTGCCAGAAAGCAAGAAATAATCAGATTGTTCTTTTGCATTGCACAGCCAAATATCCAATATTAGCTAATCAGGCAAATTTAAAAGTAATGGGCACTTTAGCTAAAAAGTTCAAAACCTTGGTTGGATATTCTGACCATACTTTGGGTTTTAATGTTAGCTTAGGGGCAGTGGCTTTAGGGGCTTGTGTTTTAGAAAAACATTTTACTTTGAGCCGAAAATTAAAGGGCCCGGACCATTTTTATGCTCAAGAGCCCAAAGAGCTTAAAGAAATGATAAAGCAAATTAGAGAAGTTGAGCAAAGCTTTGGAAAGGGCAAAAAAACTGTTTTATCTGAGGAAAAAAAGCTTTATAGTTACATTCAAACTAGAGTGGCTGCTAAGTGCGATATTAAAAAAGGCCAAGTTTTGAAATGGGAGATGCTTGATTTTAAAAGAATGCCCCGAGGCTTTTTAGCTAATGAATGGGAAAAATTGTTAAACAAAAAAGTTAAAAAAGACATAAAAAAAGGTGAGCCATTCTTTTTAAAACATATATGAATAAAAAAATATTAATTATTGGAGCGGGCTGGGAGCAGGTGCCCATGATAAAAAAAGCCAAAGCAATGGGGCTTTATGTTATTGCCACTAACCCCTTAGCTAATGCGGCTGGGTTTGAATTTAGCGATGAGCACATAGTGGTTGACCCCAGAGATTTATTTGCCATGGAAAAAATCGTTAAAGAACATCAAATTCAGGCAGTGGTGAGCGATAATTGCGATTATTCGCTTTTCGCTTGCGCTGTTTTGGGCCGGCTTTTCAATTTACCAGCCACTTCCATTGAAGCTGCTCAGCTAACTACCAATAAATTCAATATGCGAGATCGCTGCTCTAAATTTGGCATTGTTCAACCAGAGTTTAGGTTGTGCAAAACATTAGAAGAAGCCAAACAAGCAATTGCAGAAATTGGCTTTCCGGTTGTTTTTAAACCCGTGGACAACAGAGGAAGTTTTGGGGTTAAAATTTTATTTAATGACCAAAATTTAGAGCAGTATTTTTTGCATTCTTTAATAAATAGCCATTCCAGATATATTTTAGTGGAAAAATATATTGAAGGCATTAATTTAACGGTTGATGGCTATGCTTTTCCTGAAGGGCACATAAATGTGGGGATAGCTTCCAAAAAAGTTTGGTTAACCCCAGAAAATAAGCCCATTACCCAAGAAGTTATTTATCCAGCTGAAATTAGCCCAGATTCTTTTGAAAAAGTTTTGGCTAATAATCAAAAAGTGGTTCAAGCCCTAAATATTAAGCAAGGGGCCACTCATGCTGAATATATGCTTACAGAAAACGGGGATATTTATTTGTTAGAAATTGCTAATCGGGGCGGGGGCGTAATGACTTCTCAAAGTATTATTCCAGCTATTAGTGGTGTTGATATCCCAGAGCTGCTTTTAAAAGAGTCATTAGGGCTGGAAATTAAAAAGCCAGAGGGTTTTGATATTTACAACAACAGAAGCTCTGTTTTACATTTTTTTGTTTTTGAAAAAAGAGGCAAAATAAAGGTCCTTGAAAGAGAAGATTTAAATACGATTCAAAATGACCTGTTGCATTTTATGTTTTTGATTAAGCCAGGCGATGTTATTAAGTCAGTGGAATCTGGCGCTGATCGGCATGGGTTTTTAATTATGGTTGGGGATTCTCGAGAAGATGCCAGGGCCAAGGCGAAACAAGTTGTGGCCAACGTAAAATTAGAAATAGAATAGCAATATATTAATTGTATGATTTCACGAGAAACTCTTAAATTAATTGAGGAAAAGGATAACCAAAGATACACAGGCCGGCTTGAAAAATTAGGAAGCAGTATAAAAACATTGGGCTGGGATAATAAAGAAAACCAATGGAAAAGGTTTGCTAGTTTAGTTGAGATTTTGGATTTATCAAGCCAGAGCATTGTTGATATTGGTTGTGGCTTTGGAGATTTTTTAACGTTTTTACAGGAAAAGAAAATAAAATTCTCTTCTTATATTGGCATAGATATTAACGAAGATCTTTTGAAAGTGGCCAGGGCAAAACATCCTGGATTTAGGTTTACTTGTCGCAATGTTTTGCTGAATCCTCCCAAGAAGAAGTTAGCTGATATTGGATTTGCTTTTGGAATTTTAAATTTAAACCATAAAGGCAGCCCGGATAATTATGAATATGCTCAAGATTTTATCAAAAAAATTTTTGATTTATGTAAAAAGGTTTTGGTGGTAGATATGCTAAGCGCTAATTTAGATAAGAGCTATCCAAAAGAGGATTTTGTGTTTTATTACGAACCTCAAAAAATGCTTGATTTTTCTTTTACTTTAACCAAGAATGTTGTTTTAAAGCATGACTATCCCCCTATTCCTCAAAAAGAGTTTGCTTTATATTTAAAAAAATAATATAAATTTATGAAACCAATTGATTTTCACATGCACATTTGCCCTAACCCCGATACAGCAAAAGAACTTAACGTGGCTAGTGATAGCCGTTTAGGAGATTATCTGATTACTTTGTCTCAAAAAGTAGAAGCATCAAATTTAGAGAAAGGCTTGGGAATATTTTTGGATACTAATTTGCTTGCAAAGGAAAATCCGCTTCACATAATCTCTGGCTTAAAGCAATCAGGCAAAATTGACAATTTAGAATTTGCAGCCATGATTGATTTTAGAAGCAGCCAAGCTAAAGGACAAGCGAAAAAAGCCAAAGAGCAGGGATTTTTAGCTATAAAATTCCACCCCATCCTTCAAAAGATGAAAGATGAAGATTATGAAAAAGCTAAGGATTTAGCTGCCGAAGCCTCCTCTTTAGGCCTGATAATTATTATTGATACTCACGAAACAGGTGCAAAAAGCTATCCCTATGATTCATTGCGTTTTGCTAATTTTATTTTGCCATCAATTAAAACTCCAGTTATTTTAGCTCATTCTGGAGGGATAAAAACTTTAGAGGCCTGTGTTTTAGCTTTGGACTTTCCTAATGTTTATTTGGAAACCTCTTTTTCTATTCCGTTTTGGCTTGGCAGTTCAATAGAACAGGATTTGAATTTTTGCTTTAAAAAGGTTGGTTCTAACAGGATTATCTTTGGTTCTGATTTTCCCTATCAAGACACAGAAAAATCTCAAAAAGAAGCTGTAAGCTTTTTTGAAAGGCACGGGTTTTCACAAGTAGATATAGAAAATATTATGTTTAAAAATGCTCTAAAGCTATGCCAAAAGAAGTAAAAATTTTAGATTGTACCTTGCGTGATGGAAGCTATGCCATTGATTTTCAGTTTAGTGCCCAGAATACTTTTGAAATTTGCCAAGCTCTTTCAAAAGCTGGTTTTGAATATATTGAAGTTGGCCATGGGTTTGGCTTGGGAGCAACAGAAGCAGGTAAGGGAAGGGCCAAAGAAAGCGATCAGGCTTATATAGAAGCAGCTAAGCAAGGCTCCTTGAATAAAGCTAAGGTCGGCATGTTTTTCATTCCTGGGATTGGCCAAAAAGAACACTTAAAATTAGCTAAAGAAAATGGCTTGGATTTTGTGAGAATCGGGCTTAATGCTGATCAAATTTTAAATGCTAAAGATTATGTAGATTATGCTGGGGAGTTGGGATTGGAAATACACCTAAACTTGATGAAAACGTATACTCTAAATAATCAAGAGTTTCTGGACAAGATCAAGAAAATGAAACATTGGAATTTGCAATTCTTAACAGTTGTTGATTCCGCTGGCTGTATGTTGCCTCAAGAAGTTCAAGATTACATAGAAATTCTAAAGGATCATTTAAGCTTTAAGATAGGTTTTCATGGCCACAATAACTTGCAGTTAGCTGTGGCCAATGCTTTGGGAGCTATAGAAGGGGGTTGTGATATTATTGACACTTGCTTGATGGGCATGGGCAGAAGCGCTGGGAACACTCAAACAGAAATAATGGTTTTACTTTTTAACAAACTCGGCATTCCGCACAATATTGATGTTTTTGCTGCCATGGATGCAGGCAAAAATTTAGTGATGCCCTTGATGAAAAATCCCCAGGGCGTTAACGATATTGATGCTGCAGCTGGCTTTGCCAAGTTTCATTCTTCTTTTTTAGGGCTTTTGCAAAAAGCAGCACAAACCTATAACGTAGATTTAAGAAAATTAATAATTAATGTTTGCCAAAAAGATATTATTTCTCCTTCTCAAGAAATAGTTAATGAAGAAGCAAATAAATTAGCTAATCAATAAATATATGCAATCAAAAAAAGTTTTAGTTATAGGTGCTCATCCTGATGATGAAGTTTTGGGTTGTGGGGGAACAATTTTAAAGCATCTCAACCATGGGGATATGGTCAGTGTTTTAATTTTGGGAGAAGGTGAAACCTCCAAAGAAAAAAATATGATTGATATAGAAGGTAGAAAAAAAGCCGCCCAAAAAGCCGCTCAAATTTTGGGCGTTTCAGATTTATTTCTAGAAAGGCTGCCAGACAATCAATTTGACTCTTTGCCTTTGCTCAAAATCGTTAAAAAAATTGAAAGCCATTTACTGAAAATTAAGCCAGAAATAGTGTATACCCATTTTGCTAATGATTTAAACATTGACCATCGAACAACTTTTAAAGCTGCGTTAACTGCCTGTCGGCCCCAGCCTTGCTTTTTTGTTAAAAAAATTTTGAGCTTTGAAATTCTGTCTTCAACTGAGTGGCAAGCCAAAAATATTGGCAAAATGTTCAGGCCAACAGTTTATGAAAATATCACTGATTTTATAGCACAAAAATTAAAAGCTATGCAGGCCCATGAAGGAGAATTAAAAAATTACCCTCACCCCAGGTCTTTAAAGGGCATAGAGGTTCAGGCTCAATACAGAGGCATAGAGAGCGGCTACAAGTTTGCTGAAGCATTTCAGCTAATCAGGGATTTGCATGACTAATATGACGAAATTGAACCCATTGCAAGGCAAAAGTTACTGCTTCAAGAGCTAAAAATGAAACAATTGCTCCCCAGAGGCCAAAGGAGGGGATTAAAGCCAAAAGCAAAATCCAATATACAGGTGTTAATATCAAGGCGCTTAAGTAAAGCGCTTTGGTTTTTTGTTTAGCCGATATGACCGAACCAGCCAAAAGCCGAGGATAGAACAGAAAAATTAAAGCGTAAACCTGCGAATAGATTACGTATTGGCTGTACTGGGGGAAAAACCACTTGAAAGCAAAAGGAGCTATTATAATATATAAAATCATGGCAGGTATTGCTAAAGCAAAAAGCTGAACAGTTTTTTTGGGAATTGACTTTTGCAGTTCTTCAAGTGGCCTAACAACTAATTTTGGCATTGCCAAGCTGCCGATAATCTTTAAAATATCTTTTATTTTATCGGGCATCATCATAGTTATTGAGTAAACAGCTAAAGGCACAGGGCCTAAAAAGTGCCATAAAATTATTTTATCAAGCTGGCTACTGATGTTTCCTACAATCCCCATTAAGCTTAAATGCTTGCCAAAAGAAAGGGTTTTTGCACTTGTTTTCCCTTGAGGGTCAAGATTTTTTTTAGTTAGGTAAAAAAATAAAATGTAAAGCAGGGTTAAAGGCAAGAAATAAGCTAGTAAAATTAAAAAGATATTTTTGGTAAAATATAAAGTCATACCCAAGAAAGCCAAAGAAGCGACTTGGTTTATAATGCTAAATTTATTCTGTAGGTCAAATCTCTTTTTACCAGCCAAGAAGCTGTCGTATAAGGAAAAACTATTGAAAAAAGGCAAAAAACAAGCCACAATTAAAAAGCAGACAGCCAATATTTGATTGCCTTGCAAAAAATAATAACCTGCCACAATTAAACTCGCCAAAGAGCCCCAAAACCCCCATTTTAGTTTTAATTTAAAAGCTGCTAAGCAAGAGCCATCTTCTCCTTTGGCAGCAGCATTAAAAGCGGCAGTGTTCATTCCAGAAAGCGAGGGGATTGATAAAATGCCCAAAAGCGATAAAACATACTTATAAGTGCCAAAGGTTTCTTTGGACAGCCAGTTAGCAAAAGCCATGGTAAGCAAAATATTAGCTACAGTGCTAACTGCCTGCCCCATTAATAACCAAAACCCGCCTTTGGTTAAATAAAGCATATCAGTTTGGGTGTATTTTTGGCTCCATAACAACCAATTCCTAATTTTATTTTTTGCGCCCATATTTTTAATGGTAGCTCAAAATATGCTAAATCACAATCCTAAAATTTCAGTGGTGATGGCTAGCCATAATGGCGAGGAGTTTATTAAGCAAGCCATTGATAGTGTTTTAAGCCAGAGTTTTGCTGACTTTGAATTTTTGATTGTGGACGATGGCTCAACTGACTTAACTGGCATTATATTAAACGAGTATAAAGAAAGGGATCAAAGAGTAAAAATAATCACTAATCCACAGTGCCTTGGCTTGACCAAGTCGCTTAACATTGCGATTGGACAAGCGCAAGGAGAATTTATTGCCCGAATGGATGATGATGACATTTCAATGCCAAAACGGTTTGCTGTGCAAAGCGAACTTTTAGATAAAAATCCACAAGTTGTTCTATGCGGCACCTTAGGATTTATTATTAATGAAAAAGGAGAGACAATAGCCGAAAAAAATTTAGCTATTAGTTATTCTGAAATTAAAAACCGTCTTTTGTTTAATAATCAATTTATCCATTCTTCTTTAATGATTAGAAAATCAATTTTGGATCAAGAAGGTTATTACAATGAAAAATTTAAAAAAGCCCAGGACTATGAATTAGTTTTGCGCTTGGGGAGAAAATGCCAAATTGTGAATTTGCCAGAGCGGCTAATAAAATGGCGGAAAATACCAACCTCAATTTCCCATAAGAATAAAGAGCAGAAAAAGTTTGCCATTAAAGCAAGGTGGTTAGCTATTACCAAATATGGTTATCCAAAAATACAAGGACTATTGCATATTATAATTAGAGTTGTTCAGATGTATGCGTAAGAAAATTTTACAAATTATCACCTTATCTGAATGGGGCGGGGCCCAGAGAGTGGTTTTTGATTTGGCTGATAATTTAGACAAAGAAAAATTTGAAGTTGAAGTAGCTTGTGGCCCAGACGGGCTGTTGATTGAAAAACTAGAAGGCCGGAATATAAAAGTTCATATAATTAAGGATTTAAAAAGAAGTATCTCCCCCCTTAGTGATGTGAAGGCCTTTTTGGCTTTGAAAAAACTGATTAAAAAAGGCCAGTTTGACATTGTGCACTGCCATTCAGCTAAAGCTGGGTTTTTAGGCCGTATGGCAGCCAAGCAAGCTGGAGTTAAAAAGATATTTTACACAGTTCATTCTTGGGGTTTTTACAATCAAGAAGAATACGGCTTAATGGAAAAAACTTTTGTTTTGCTAGAGAAAATTTCCGCTGTTTTTACAACTAAAATAATTTGCGTTGCCAATAAGGTGATGGTGGATGGTATAAAAAGAAAAATCACCAGACCAGCTAAGCTTTTAGCCATTAAAAATGGCATTGATTTTAATGTGGCCAATAAAAGAGATGAACTAAGAAAAAGCTATAACCTTAAGCCCAATGATGTTGTTTGTGCAATGGTGGCTCGATTGGCTTATCCAAAAAACCCTCTGTTTTTTTTACAAATAGCCAGAGAGGTTGTAAAAGAAAATGATAAAACAAAATTTGTTTTAGTTGGGGATGGGCCCATAAAAGAAGAATGCCAAAACTTTATTAAAAAAGAGAAGCTAGAAGAAAAAGTTTTGCTTTTAGGTGAAAAATCACCAGTAGAAGCCAGAGAATTATTTTTTGCTTTTGATGTTTTTGTTTTAACCTCTAAATTTGAAGGTATGCCCATCACGATTTTAGAAGCAATGTTTGCTTCGCTGCCTGTTATAGCTTCCAATGTTGGGGGCATAAGCGAGCTGGTAGACAGCGAAAAAGGCGGGTTTTTAATTAAAAATAATTATTTTGGAGAAGCAAAAGAAAGGTTTGAATATTTAATAAAAAATCCCCAATTAAGAAAGCAAATGGGGGAGTACAATTTACAAAAAGCCAGAGCTGACTTTACTTTGAATAAAATGGTAGAGCAGTACGAAGACCTTTATAATTCACTCGGTTTTGAAAAAGAGTAAAAAGGTTTTAAGCAATATGCCCAGGTCCAATAAAAAGGACCTGTTTTTTATATAGTATAAATCATATTGGAATTTTTCGTGGCTTTCTTGTTTACTTCTGGCATATTGGATAAATCGTGTTTGGGCCCAGCCCGTGAACCCTGGCTTTATAATATGGCGCAAATGATAATGAGGTATTTCTAATTCCAATTGTTTTACAAATTCTGGCCTTTCGGGCCTAGGGCCAGTTAAAGAAATATCACCTTTCAAAACATTGATTATTTGGGGAAATTCGTCAACGTGGAATTTTTTTAGCACCCTTCCAACAGCCGTTACTCTTGGGTCGTTTTTTATCGCCCAAACAGCCCCGTTTTTTTCAGCATCAACCTTCATAGAGCGGAATTTCCAAATAAAAAAGTTTTTGCGGTCTTTGCCCACCCTTTCTTGTTTATAGAAAATCGGACCCTTGTCATCTAACTTAATAGCCAAAGCTGCGATTAGCCAGATAGGGGACGTGACAACTAGTAAAACCAATCCTACAATTATATCTATTAGCCGCTTTATTTTGTCAAAAGCTGATTTTTCACTTTCAGACAAATTTTTTAAAAACCAGGCCTGGTCCACAAAATCAATCGGAATTTTTCCTAAGATTTCTTCATAAGCCCTATCCAAAGAAAGAAAATTAACCTTTAAAGCCAGGCATTGGTAAAGCTGGTTGGCCAACTGGCTATTTTGGTGGAAGTCATTGCTGATCACCAGGGTGTTGATTTTAAACTTCTTGATTTGGTTGGCTAAGTTTCTTTGATTGTTTAGAAAGCCCACTATTTTATAGCCAAGCTGGGGCTGATTTTTAATTTCGTTTAATAAAGAAGCAGATAGATGAGTTTTGCCTAAAAAAGCTACGTTGATTCGATAGACTGCGGAAAATAGGATATAAAAAAGTTTACGCCAAGCAAAAATTAAAATAGCGAAAATAATAATATCCAAAAGCAGATTTGTTTTAGGGGTAATGCCAAAGAAAGGAATTAAATAAAAGAAAGTTAAGGCCACGACTAAGCAAACCGAAAAGCATTGAGCCATGCGCTGGATGAGTTCGCCCTTGGGACCAATAGTTTTTAAATCATAAAGTCCGAAAATGTAAAAGAAAATAATCCAAACAAAATAAACAATTGCAAAGGGCAATAAATGTGCTTTAAAAATATCATAAGAAAAACCACCCTTATAGCGGATATTTAAAGCCAAAAGTAATGCCAAAAAAGATAGGATAATGTCGCCAATTAATAAAAAGATTTGTCTTAATTTTTGCATAAGTTAGTAAATTATTCATTTTACAACAAAATATTAAAAATTCCTATAATAGTTTCTTAAAAGTTGCTTTTTAAAAAAATCGATGTATATTTGAAATAGAACTTTTCGAACTTTATTATTAACTTTATTATTAATAGGAGGTTCCAATGGAGGACAAAATGGAGGACAAAGACAAATACATAGAAGAAATTTTAAAGGAGTTGCCTGGAACGTGGCAACCAGGACGCCCAGAGGAAACAGCCGTTTTAATTTTACCTGGCAAATTCCAGTCATTTAGAATTACTGAAGGCGCAAAGCTTTGGCCAGACAAAGGCCAATATCTCTTTGTAGCAGGAACAAGGGGTGACCCTTTTTATAGTGAAAATGATATAGTTGACTTAACAGGTAAAAGCTCTTTGAATCTGTTTTGCCAAGGTTGGGCTGAACACACACCCGATCAAATGGAATGGATTGTTAAGCTTTTACAAAAAAGGTTTTCATTTATAAAACATTTGATAGTGGCCACCGCGGCATATCATCTGCCAAGATGTGTATTAACGCTTGTTAGGGCCATGGAAAACGCGCGTTATTTCTTTCAAATTTGCCCTTGGCCCATATGGAATCCCTTGGAAAATTATCCCGAGCTGTTAGAAGAAGAGCTAAATCGGATCTTTTTATACCAGGAAAAAGGCGATGTTGCTAAATGGGAAAACTGGCAACAATATAAGGAGTGGCGAGAATTTGGAAAAACAAGGCCTTAGTTAAAGCTAAGGCCTTGCTATTTTTTAAAGTTGAAATTAAATGGTAAAACAAGTAAAATAACAAATAACCAATAACTAATAACAAAAATATGGGGAAACAATCACGATTAAAAAAAGAGAGAAAGTTAGGCCTGCAGGCTGGCCCGCCCGCATCGCTACGCGAGCAAGCTCGCTTGCGAAGCGTTAGGGGCGGGGAAAAGCTTTTGACTGGCATTGTTTTTTGGGGTGCTTGCTTGGCTCTTTTCACTCCTTTAATTTACAGCTCCAAATACTATTTTCCTTTTGTTGGCCCCAAAAGCTTATACTTTATGGTTTTTTGCCAAATAGTGTTTTTTTCTTGGCTTATTTTAGCTTTATACAACAAACAATACAGGCCAAGGAAAAATGCAGTTTTATTGGCTTTTGGCTTGTTTATTTTTCTGATGATTGTTTCAACTCTTTCTGGCGTTGACCCATCAAGGTCTTTTTGGTCTAAATTTGAAAGAATGTCAGGGCTTTTAATGTGGTTTAATATGTTTGGATTATTTTTGGCTGTTTCTTCCACCTTGAAAACTTTTGAGCTATGGAAAAGAATTTTTTATGCTTCTTTGGGCGTAAGCTTTATAGTTTCTTTGTGTGGAATTTTAGAAGAGCTGGGCGTGAAAGCCATTACTATTTCTGACAGAGGAGGGTTTACTTTGGGAAACACTTCTTTTTTAGGCTCTTATTTGCTATTTAATTTTTTCTTAGCGATTTATCTTCTTTTACAAGAAAAGAAAAATTTATTTTTGCGTATTGGTTTGGGAATTTTGGCTTTGCTTAATATAATTGCTATTTACTTGCAAGGAGCAAGGGCTGCTTTGGGGGTTAGCGTGGCCGGGCTTTTACTTGTTGGTGTTTTATACGTGGCTTTTAAAGTAAAGAATAAGGTATTCAGCTTAATTGGAAAAGTAGCTTTAGTGGCCGGGTGCTTGGGGGTTATTACTTCTATTGTTTTGTTATACTTGCCGAATAATCCTGTTCATGACTTATTTGGTAAAATGGCCACAGAGGGGCGGTTTGCTAATTGGGCAATTGCTGAGCAAGGGTTTTTAGACCGGCCTTTTTTTGGCTGGGGGCCTGAAACATACGATATTTTATTTCCAAAGTATTTCAACCCTTGCTTATTTACCACTAGATGCGGGGGAGAGTTTTGGTTTGACAGAACCCACAATATAATTTTAGATACTTTAGTGGCTGTAGGGGCGTTTGGATTTTTGGCTTACTTAACCATTTTCTTTTCTTTTATATGGATTTTGCGAAAAAAATATTTCAAGGAGCAACAAATTGATTTTTGGACATTTGCTATTTTTACCGCTATTTTAGTTGCCTATTTCATTCAAAACCTAACTGTTTTTGATATGGTGGGCAGTTTAATGATGTTTACGTTTATGCTGGCCTTTGCAGCCTTTTTAGCCATGCAATCCGTTGAGGGGAGAACAGGAGAAAAAAGTTATTTTACTCCCAGAGCTAAGCTCAGCTTTGCAAAAAGCAAATGGCCGCTGGGAATAACTTTATTCATTGGCCTTTTGTGCTTTTATTATTTTGCTTACAAGCCCTGGCAGCTAGACAAAAACATCATTATAGCCATGCAAGCTCAATACCAGAACGAAAGGTTAAATGCTTACCAAAAAGCTTTAGATATATCTCCATTGGGCAAGTATCAAGTATCTGATTTTTTTGCTGATAATTCTCATGCACTAGTTCAAAATAATATCAACACAGCAAACAAAGAGGATATAATAAGAGAATTAGAATTTGTAATAAATATAGAAGATCAGCGAAAGAAAGATTCGCCCCTTGACTATCGAATAACTTTAAAGTTAGCTCAACTTTATAATACTTTGGCTCTTGTGGATTCTTCTAAAATAGCCACAGCCGAACTGTATGGCCAAGAAGCAATGCAGCAATCCCCGAGCAATCAACAATCCTATTGGGTTTTAGCCCAAACAAAACTTTATAGCCAGGATTTTCAAGCAGCTAATGAATTAGCTCAACAAGCTCTTGATCTAGACCCAGGAGTTTTGCGGTCTTACCAAGTGGCTAGCCAAGTAGCTTCATTGTCAGGAGATCAAGACAGGGCTCTTGAAATTGCCAAACAGGCTGTGGCCTTTAATTCTGATTGGCTGAAGGAGTTTAGTATTTTGCCTCAAGCCACCACCACTGCCACCACTACAGAATAATCCTTTTTTCTATTGACCCTTTAGAGGAATTTCGGCTTTGCCTTGCAAAAAGATTTTTTGTGAAAATTTTGCCGAAATTCTCT
>JAQURU010000013.1 GCA_028715435.1 Minisyncoccota bacterium | reverse complement strand
TTGAAACAAGGCAAAGCTGAGCTTAGCTCTGGCAAAACAGGGCTGTTTTTATCCAGCCCAATATACGAAATCGTGGACCCCGTTAGAGGCAGAGCTTCTAACGGGGTGAGGCACGCTGGCAGAATAGTTCCTATCTATCAAGAAACAATTGGGCTAACATCAAGATGGTTTCGCAATTTTTTTGCTAAAGCGCTACCTCAAATTATTAGTTCGCAAAAAGAATTTCTGCCCCAGGAAATTATAAAAGAGCATAGCTTAATGCCGTTTTCTCAAGCGCTCTATCAAGCCCATTTTCCCGATTCTGTTGAATTAGCTCAAAAAGCCAAAAACAGATTTGCTTTTGAAGAACTTTTTTTAATAGAACTTTTTGTTTTAAGGGAACGGCTTAAAATAAACCAGCAAAAAGCCCCTGTTATTCCCATTAAAGCGGAAGAAATTAAAAAATTCGTTGACTCATTGCCTTTTAAATTGACTGACAGCCAAAAAAAATGCGCTTGGCAGATTTTAAAAGACACCGAAAAGCCAAGCCCAATGAGCCGGCTTTTAGAGGGCGACGTGGGCTCGGGTAAAACATTGGTGGCTTTAATTGGCGCTTTAAATGCTTTCAAAAATGGCTATCAAACAGCTATTATGGCCCCAACTGAAATTTTAGCTACCCAGCATTTTAGAACAGCGGCAATTTTATTAAGAAAATCAAAAATAAAGATTGCTTTATTAACTGGCAAAAAAGACCAAATCATTTCCCAAAAACTTGGCTATGAAAAAGACGGCCAGTTTATGCCAGAAACCATTGAGATTTCCCGAGCCAGAATTTTAGAAAGAACGAAAAAAGGAGAAATTGATTTGTTAATTGGCACCCACGCTTTAATCCAAGATAAGGTAAGGTTTGGCAAGCTTGGCTTGGTGGTTGTTGATGAACAGCACAGGTTTGGCGTTAAGCAAAGAGCAAAATTGACCACCAAGGGCGGTGGTATTCCCCACTTTTTATCAATGACGGCCACGCCTATTCCAAGAACTTTAGCTTTAACAATTTATGGGGATTTGGACTTATCTTTGCTTGACCAAATGCCTCAAGGCCGAAAGCCAATTATCACTAAAATCTTTAGCCCAACAGAAAGGCAAGCTGCTTATGATTTTATAAAAAAGCGGCTGAAACAAGGCGAGCAATGTTTTGTTATTTGCCCCAGGATAGATACGCCAGAGACTAAGCCGAGCCCACCCCTCGGCTTAGTGGGCCGAGAAGCGGGCTCGGCTCGAACAAACTTTTGGGCCACAGCTAAAGCAGTAAAAGAGGAGTACGAAAAATTATCTAAAGAAATATTCCCAGAGTTTAAAGTGGCTTTAATCCATGGTAAATTAAAGGTAGCAGAAAAAGAAAAAATAATGCGGGACTTTAAAAATAACCGCACTCAAGTTTTGGTTTCAACCTCTGTAGTTGAGGTGGGGGTGGATATCCCCCAAGCTACTGTTATTTTAATTGAAGGAGCGGAACACTTTGGCTTAGCCCAAATCCATCAATTTAGAGGCAGGGTTGGCAGAAGCGACTTGCAATCATACTGCTTTTTATTTGCTGACTCTCCCAGCAAAAACACTAAAGCCAGGCTGTCAGCTGTTATAAAAGCAAAAAACGGATTTGAATTAGCCCAAAAAGATTTAGAAATTAGAGGGCCTGGCAGTTTGACGGGCGTTAAACAATGGGGCTTGCCCGACATTGCAATGTCTAACTTAAATAACTTGCAATTAGTGGAAACCACTAGAACAGCAGCCAAAAACCTATTGACAAGCGACCCTTTTTTAAGGCAATATACAGTTCTAAACCAAAAAATCGCTGCTTTTAATGAAAAAATTCATTTAGAATAAAAAGAACAAAATGATAATAGAAGACATTTTAGCTTATTTCTCTATATTTATGGCCTTATATTTTGCTGTTTTTGTTTTCAGCACTGTTTTTGAATATAAAAAAGAAATTTATTACAAACCTAAAAGAAAGTTTAGCCCAAGGGTTTCTTTGGTTGTTCCCTGCTATAACGAAGAAAAAACTTTAGGGAAAACATTACAATCATTTTTTGACTTGGATTACCCAAGAAACAATTTAGAAATCATTGTTATTGATGATGGCAGCGTCGATGGCACATTAAAGGTTGCCCGGGAATTTGCCCAAAAAGATTCTCGCATAAAAGTTTTTCATAAAGAAAACGGAGGCAAATATACCGCTTTGAATTTGGGCATTATCAAATCAACCTGCCCTTATCTTGGCACAGTTGATGCTGATTCTTTTTTGCATAAGGACTCCTTAAAAAAAATAATGGAACAGTTCGAAGATTCAAAAGTAATGGCGGTTATATCTTCAGTGAGAGTGGCCAACCCAAAAAACATTTTAGAGGGCGTTCAATATGTTGAATATTTGATGGGTAATTTTTTGAAAAAAGTTTTCTCTTTTTTAAATGGAATTAATGTTGTGCCAGGGCCTTTATCGGTTTTTAATAAAAAAGTTTTTACTAAAATCGGCCCTTACAAAAAAGCTCATCAAACCGAAGATTTAGAAATGGCTTTCCGTATGCAAAAAAATAACCTGGTAATTACTCAAGCTGTTGACGCCATTGTGTACACCCAAGGATGCAAAACATTTAAAGAACTTCTAAAACAGCGTTTAAGGTGGAACAAGGGCGGGCTTTTAAATTATAAAGATTATCCTGAATTGCTTGATATAAGAAAACACGGCAATTTGGCTTACTTACTTTTAAACAGCGTGGTTGGCTGTTTTATCACAATAGCTTTATTCATTTACACTATTTACAGAACCCTGGATTTTTCTTATTCAAAGCTGAACCAGCTTCTTTTAGCTAAAGCTGACTTCTTTAGATTTTCTTTTGCCTTGCCAGATTGGATAAAATTTGATATAACTCCTTTATTGTTCTTGGGGTTAATAACTTTAGGGGCTTTTCTGGTTTACATATTTTTAAGCAAAAAGTTTACTAAAGACCCGGGCCCGTCAAAAAGAAATGTTGTTTTATTTATTATTATTTTTCCTTTTTTAAACGGCATATTCTGGCTAATAACGCTTTTATCAATTTTATTTAAAAGAAAAGATTTAGTATGGGATTAAAAACAAAAAAACTTAATTGGGGCAGGCATCTAACTGTTTTATTAGCCACTGCCATTATATTTGCAGGCGGATTTTATTTAAGCAACACTGTTGTGGAAAAGAAAATTTCAGCCATAACCAAGCTTCAGCAAGGGCTAAGCATTGATATTTTATCTTTGGAAACCCAATTTTCAGTGTTAAGCCAAGCGCCTTGTAAAAACCTAAATGAATCAACTTTAACCAAAGAGCTTTTTGATATTTCCCAGAAACTAGAATCAGTTGGCAATACCTTAGGCAAAGACAATCCTGACTTTTTAATGCTAAAAAAATACTATTCTATTTTAGAAATCAAGCACTGGCTTTTATTAAAGAAAGCAGCTAAGGACTGCAAAACAAACATTGTTTCTATTATTTATCTGTACAGCGACAAAAAAAATTGCCCTTCTTGTGAAAACCAGGGCTATATCCTAACAACTTTAAGAGAAAAATATCCGTTTTTAAGAGTTTATTCCTTTGATTATAATCTTGCGTTAGCGCCTTTAGACACCATAAAATCAATTTACCTTTTAGAGCCCAGCCTGCCTATTACCATTGTAAATGATGATGCATTCTATGGTTTAAAATCCAAAGAAGAGCTTGAAGAAATTTTAAGCCAATATATCAACTTAGCCAAGCTAGAAGAACAAAAAACGTCCACTTCTACATCTCCTACAACCACAAAGGCCCATTAAACAAAACAAAACACTTGCTTTTCAAAGCAAGTGTTTTGTTTTAAGCGGCGCTACGGGGATTCGAACCCCGGTCGCATGATTGAAAATCATGAGTCCTAGGCCTCTAGACGATAGCGCCAATAACGATTTTACAATACCCTAAAATTTGAAAAAAAACAAGAAAAAAGCTATAAATTAGCTATATGAAAATTTTAGCTATTGACACTTCCTGCGACGACACGTCTGTCGCTATAATAGCGACAGAAAAACCAAATTCCAAACAACAATTACTAAAAATAAAGATTTTAAGCAACGTTGTTTCATCACAAATAAAAATCCATTCCCCTTATGGAGGGGTTTACCCTGCACTGGCAAAAAGAGAACACCAGCACAATTTAGCGCCTGTTTGTAAAAAAGCGCTACAGAAAGCCAAATTTCTAAATTTAAAAGTAAAAACGAAAAATGAAAAACCACAATCTAAAATTAAAAAGCTAAAAACTATATTAAATCGAGACGAATTATTACTTGAAACCACTGAACAATTTCTTTTAAAATACCAAAAACCAAAAGTAAACGCGATTGCTATAACTAACACGCCAGGGCTTGAGCCTTGTTTGTGGCAAGGAATTAATTTTGCTTGTGCTCTTTCTTTGTGGTGGGAATTGCCCATCATCCCTGTTAATCATATAAAAGCACACTTAGCTGCCAATTGGCTAACGCTAACTGGTGCAAGCTCAAAAATCAAAAATCAAAAATCAAAACTAATAAAGTTTCCGGCAATTGGGTTAGTGGCAAGCGGTGGGCACACAGAATTAATCTATATGCCTGAAATTGGCCGCTACCAACTGATTGGCTCAACAAGAGACGATGCGGCCGGAGAATGCTTTGATAAAACCGCCCGCATTCTTGGGCTTCCCTACCCAGGAGGACCATCGCTTGCTTTGCAAGCGAAATTAAAAATCAAAAATCAAAAATTAAAAATTAAGCTGCCTCGCCCAATGATAAACTCAGGAGATTTTGATTTTTCTTTCTCTGGTTTAAAAACAGCTGTTTTATACAACTTCCAAAGCCAAAAAAAATCCGTCCGCGAATCAAAAGATTACAAAATCGCCATGGCCAAAGAAATTCAACAAGCCATTATTGATGTTCTAGTTGAAAAAACACTTAAAGCCGCCCAGCAATTTAAAGCAAAATCAATAATAACAGGTGGAGGGGTTATGGCAAATAAAGAGCTAAGGCGACAGCTTAAAATTCAAAATTTAGAATTGAAAATTCCTTTTTTCGTACCCAAAAAAAGCTTGTGCTTGGACAATGCGGCAATGGTGGGGGCAGAAAGCTTGCTATCAAACACAAAATCTAAAAGCTGGCAAAAAATAAAAGCAAGTGGTAATCTTAAGTTATGATAGAAAAAGTTATTATAATATCAGCTGGATTTTTGCCAAGCTTTATCTGGCTTTTATTTTATCTGCGAAAAGACAGCCACCCAGAATCTAATTCAATGGTTCTGCGGATTTTCTTTTTGGGCGCTTTATCAGGGGTGGCAGCTATATTTTTAGAAAGATGGCTTCAAGACAGCTGGGGAATTTTAGGGTTTTCTGTTATAGCTTTGCCTGTGTTTTTAACTAGCGGACTTGTTGAAGAAGTTGTAAAGCTTATGGGGGTTAAAATCGGTTTGTGGAAAACATCAGAACCCGACGAACCAATTGATTGGGTACTTTTTATGATAATTTCAGCTTTAGGGTTTGCTGCTTTAGAAAACATATTAGTGTTATCCAATCAAGTTTCTATTTCTTCAATAGAAGCTATAGAGGTTATGCTGTGGCGGTTTTTATCAGCTACATTTTTGCACGCTTTATGTTCTGGAGCTATTGGCTATTTTTTGGTTTTATCAACTTGCTACAATAAAAAAATCTATTTATGGCTTGGGGTGTTAGGCGTTGCTTGTTTGCACGGATTCTATAATTGGTCTATAATAAAAATTGAAGGAATAAATAAGTTTTTGCTGCCCTTAGCCATTATAGTTGCTTTATGGCTATTTGTTTCTTTTGGAATTAAACACTTAAAAAAGATAAAGTCGATTTGTGCTATCAAGAAATAAATTTATGTCTCCATTATTCAAAAAATTTAAAAACAATATCGGGCTTGATGATGAAGAAAAAGATGAAGAAGAAATAAATGACGATGATGAAATAGAGGAGGAGGAAGAAGAAGAGGAAGAGGAGGAAGAGGAAGAGGACAACGAAGATGAAGAAGAAAACAAAAAAGATAGAAAAAAACGGAAAAAAGAAGAAAAATCAAAAGAAAAGCACAAAGCAAGCAGTAAAAAAACAAAAGAAAAAGAGGATTGGCCTCAAAGCAAGGGCCAGCTAGCTGCTGACATTTATGAAACAGAAAATGAGTTTTGTATTCAAGCAGATATTGCTGGAGTCAGCCAAGAGGATATAGAAAGTTTTGTGGAAAATAACATGCTGGTTATTCGGGGTGAACGAAACGAAGCAGATCAAACCCCCGATAAAAAATATTACCATAAAGAATGTTATTGGGGGCCGTTTTCTCGCAATACAATGCTACCAGATGATATTAATAATCAAAAAATATCTGCCAGCTTTAAAAAAGGAGTTTTAACTGTTAAAATTCCTAAGAAAAAAGAAGAAAAGCGCAAAATCAGCATTGAAATGGACTGAAAATCATATAGCGCAGGCCCGTATAACGTAGAACGTTAAACCCCCGCCATATAGCGGGGGTTTTGTTTGTGCCGCGCTAAGCGCGGCTTAAACCAAGCTAAACTTGGTGCCGAGGGCGGGAGTCGAACCCGCACGCCATTTCTAGCACTAGGTCCTAAACCTAGCATGACTGCCAATTCCATCACCTCGGCATTATGGAGTTAGCTTAGCTAAGTTCATAGTAAGCCAAAAAACCCATTAAATCAACCGAAAACAGCCGCCTCCGCGGCTGTTTTCGATTCTACAAACAACTCCCACTAAACTCCTAAGATAAATTTCACCAGTGGCGGTATAAACTTTGCCAATAAAGCAATGGCCAAGCCAATTATGGAAAGGGTCAAAACAGTTTTGCCTTTGGCTGCTTTAGCAGGATCCCCAGCAGCTGAAATGTAGATGAAGCCACCATAAACAATCATTAGAACAGCCACTAACATTAAGATGTAAAATACCCAACCAGTAACTGTATATATCGTATTTAACATTCCAACCATTCCAATTTCGCTTGGCTTTGGCAAAATACATGTTGCAGTATTGCTTATATCTCCATTATCAGTAAACGTACACTTTGATTCTATACTCGAATCAGTTTCTTGAAGATAAGGACAATTTTTATAATCTGCTGTTTCTGATGCGATAATTGCGCCACTTTTAATATTCACAGAAACTTTCTTTGAATTAGCATCAGTAAGTTTCATTGTAAAGTTGCTTCCGATTCTAATGCAAACACCAGGACCCGGCGGCTGAAATCTTTCAGTTTGCGCAGGTATGCACTCATTATCAACACACACATAGCCAGAGTCACATGGTGGAGGATCACAGGCAGCAAAAACAGACGGAACTATTATTGTTGACAAACAAACTATCGCGAAAATTGACAATATTTTTTTTATCATACTTTTTACAACCCTAAAATAAATCTAACCAATGATGGGACAAATTTTGCCAATAAAGCAATGGCCAAGCCAATTATGGAAAGGGTCAAAACAGTTTTCCCTTTGGCTGCTTTAGCAGGATCCCCAGCAGCTGAAATATAGATGAAGCCACCATAAACAATCATCAGAACAGCTACCAAGGTTAAGATATAGAATATCCAGTTCGTAATAGTGTAAATTGTATTCAATAGACAAACCATTCCCCAGTCTGGCCTTGCTATACCGCTAGCTTTTTTCAATGTTTCGCCGTCATCTATTATCCCATTACCGTTTGAATCGCAATTAGCGCTATCGCTTGGCCCAACAAACACTGCGGTTTGCGATCCATTAATCTCACCTCCAGATCCAAGGTTAATGTCATTTGTTACCTTGCAGCATTCATTTAAATCTGATTGAGCCAATACCGCTCCAGCTGATCCGATCAAGAACCCAAAAATAATAACAAATATCAGTATTTTTTTCATTTTAGTGCAAAATTAAACGACCTTTTGACTGTTTGTTTAGAATTAATATTGCTAATTACTAAACGCCTAATATAAACCTTACTAAGCTTGGAATAAGCTTAGCCAATAAAGCAATGGCCAAGCCAATTATGGAAAGGGTCAAAACAGTTTTCCCTTTGGCTGCTTTAGCAGGATCCCCAGCAGCTGAAATGTAGATGAAGCCACCATAAACAATCATTAGAACAGCCACCAACATTAAGATGTAAAACACCCAGTTCGTAACAGTATAAATTGTATTCAGTAAACAACATGCTCCGCAATTTGTGTTCGTGGTGGGGCATAGACCACTGCTAGAATCAAATTGATCTTTACAAGCATCTAATCCTCGTACAGTGCTATTATCTATTACACACCCAGTTGGTATTTGTTCTGGCAAGCCGCTTTGAGCTAAGGATACAGCGGGTAAAACTAAAACCGCTAACAAGCTTGCTGCGGCGAAAATTGATAATATTTTTTTCATCATAGTAAAATAACAAAAGAAACCGACCTTTTTCAATATAAAACGAAATTCTTATAATTTATTGTAATAAAAAAACCTGCCATTGGCAAGTCAATAACAACAAAGTTGTGGATAAAATCATTCTATCGCTTTTTAGCAATAATATCTTTTTCTATTGTTTTGATAAAATCAATAATAACTGGGTCATCCAGAATCTCTTTAGCCCATCTCAACCATAAGTCCTTTTGAATTCTGCCATGCTTTTGCCAATACTCTATGCCCTGTAAAAAATTCTCTGCTTTATCAATTTGCTTGGCAAAACGGCCTTCTTTGGTGTGCCCTTTTTCAAAATCCTCCCATAACGTCTGGACTTCTCTTTGCAGAGCAATCGGTGAACCAGCTAAAAGCCTGGCTAAGGCTTTTTTTTCTCTTTTATACTTTAAATCTGCTTTTTTCTTTTTTTGAGCCAAAGACATCTTGGGCCATTTTTGCAGAATCTCTTCTGCTTTTTGCTGATCTTGCTTGGAATCAAAATTAGCTGGCAATAAAGGGTCATAAGGCGTTTCGTCTTTAGTAAAAACCTCGCAAATATCATGAATTAAGGCTATTTTTAAAAGCTTGTTTGTGTTTAAATTTTTCTTTTTGCCTAATACCCATGATAACATTGCCACCCTAAAAATATGACTAGCGGTTGTTTCGCAATCCGGCACCTTATGTGCTACCCAACCCCGCCTTTTTCTATCTTTGAGCTTGCCGATATTTATTAAAAATTTTAAAGTAGCGTCCATTTTAGTAGCTAATTTTCTTAATTTTATAATTCACAATCACTGGCGAGTTCAATTGCACAATATCGCCTATTTTATGCCCCAAAAGCGCCCTGCCAACTGGGGACTCATTGGAAATTTTCCCTTCAATGGGATTTGCTTCCAGTGTTCCCACTAAAATAAACTCATCAGTTTGGCCATCAACGTCAACTGAAACCTTAGCTCCTAGTTGAATTGTTTCTTTTTCCTGGCCAACAGGGCTCTTTATAATTTCGTAATTTTGTAAAATATATTCCAAGTCATTAATTCTGGCCTCCATTAATTCTAAATCCTCTTTAAAGGCCACGAACTCCGTGTCTAATTCCTCTGAATGAAAAGCCACCGGCGCACCTGTTCGCATCTTTTCTTGCTTGATGCTCAAAAGGTCTTTATACTCTTTTTGGACTTTGTCCAAACCCTCTTTAGTTAAGTAAAATTTGTCTTCCATTTTTTTATTATCTATAATAATACCTTTTTAAAAATCGTTGTCAAATAGTTTGGGCTGTTTTTGCTTGCTATTTTTATCTTCATCTTCCAAGATGTGTATTTTCCCGTATACACCATCAAACCCAGGATTAACTTTTACTTTGCCTTGCCTCATTAAATCAATGGCCTTGGCAATTTGAGAAGGCACTGTTTTTTCTAGTTCACTAATGGGTATTTCTAATAAAATAGAAAGTTCAGAACCATATTTTTTGATCATTTCCTCATACTTGATAGAAACCTGCTTGCTGTGTGGCCCAACCCCTAATACCTCGCTGATCACCTCTTTTAAGGGCACGATGCTTTTGTAATCAATGGCGTTTTCGGGCTTATAGCCTAATGGCCTGTCAGCTAATTCAATAACCCTGTTGGACACACCAACCACTAATGGCTTTTTGCAAACCGGGCAAATACCGCCTGCTTTTTTTGTTTGCTCTGGATTAAAAACAATATTGCAAACTCTGTGCCCATCAAAATGATATTTGCCTTCTTCGGGAAAGAACTCTACTGTGAATAAAAACTTTTTAGGGTCCTTAGCTTTCAATGCCTCAACAATCGCCAAATAACTCAAGTTGGTGTTAAACACATTGGCTTCCCGGCCAATTTTCTCTGGACTATGACTGTCGCTGTTAGACACCAAAGCAAACCTGTCCAAAGCTGACAATTGCCAGTTCATTTGAGGGTCAGAGCTAAGCCCGGTTTCTAAAGCATAAATTTGCGGAGTTATTTCTTCAAAGCAATCTTCAATTTTATCAAAGCCAGATTTAGATCCAAACAGAGAAAACCACGGGGTCCAAATATGCCCGGGAATGACCAAGCAATCCTGCGAGGCACTAAAAATAATTTTAGCTAATTCTTTGGCATCCAAGCCCAAAATTGGCCGGCCGTCTGATTTCAAGTTGCCAATAGCATTTAGCTTAACATTAATTTTTTTTACTACTTCAAAGTTTGGCGCTAAGACCAAAATATGAATCTTTCGAACTCTGTTATTTTTCTTGTAAATACAACTAATCTCTGAAGATAAAATAAATCTAGTGCCATTATCGCCTGACCTCAATTTATAAAGCCCGCTTTCGCTTTCCATAAGCTTTTCCTGCAATTCCTTAAACCAAATCGGGTGGGTAAAGTCGCCTGTAGCTAAAACCTTAATGCCTTTGATTTTGGCCCAAGCAGACAAATGTTCCAGGTCGGTTTGAGGAGATGTGGCCCTGGAATATTTTGAGTGAATGTGTAAATCAGCAACAAAACGCATAGGGTTGATTTAAAATTTATGGTTCGTGGTTCAATAATTTAACGATATAATCTATAGCGGTTAGCTGCTCCGCCAAGGAATTTTCTAATTCCATAGCGCAAAAATTAGAAAAAAGCTCTGGTGGATAATTCTGTAAATAATCAAATTCGCTTAAATCGCTGAATAAATGTTTGTCATAATGTTGAATATTGGTTCTACCATCTTCTGTTGCGGTTAACAAACTTTTGCTTGTAGCAGAAATATGATTGCAACCAACAGTAAATTCTTTTAAAACCTCTAAGTTGTGTAAATAATTCTCTTTATGCAAAAGCTCATCGTCGTGTAAGTGAGAAAAGTCCAAGCAAAGCCCAGCAAATTTTTTAATTTCCTGCTTATCCCAAGGCAAGGTGTTTTCAATAAAAATCTGCTTCTTGTATTGCTCTAAATTATGCTCAAAGGGAAATTGCCTCTCTGAATGAGTATTAAAAACCCTTGTTTTAAATCTGCTTGCCAAATAATCAAGCTCACTTTGGTCCATGTCGCTTTTTATGTGGGCAAAAGGAATTTTTTTTAAACTAGTTTTTTCCAATAATCCATACATTTCTTGCCTTTGTTTTTTGTTTAAACAAGTCAAAAAAATTGCCGCTTTCTTTAATCCTATTTCATCAATTTCTTTTATTTTGTCTTGCCAGGAATTGCCCAAAGCCCCATATTTAGCGCTTATGGTTGTAATTGCAACTAAAAATTGTTCTTTTTGTAACCTCATATTTTTACTGCACCTTGCCGCCTTATTTCAAGCCCTGTTTCGTTTGGCTTAACAATTGTTGAAGGCTCACCAGTTAACTGCCCTGCATTAACATAAAAATCAATGTTAGCGCCAAAATAATTTTTAGCCTGTTCTATATTTTCAGCAGGAGGCAAGCTGTCTGGATTAGCGCTTGGAGCCACTAATGGCCCTGTTTTTTTTAATAATCTTCTTAGCCATCTTGGTTTTGGAACCCTAAAAGCCAAAGTATCCGAGTCCCTATGTAAATAAGCAATGGTTTTGTTAAAAATTTCATCCTGCGATAATGACAAGATAACACTCACAGGATTAGGCCATGCTTTCTTTAAGAACTTTTTTGTCCTGCTGTTAAGCTTGATTTTAAACAATTGTAAATCTTTTTGGCTGGCAATCAAAACTATCATTTTCTTTGACTTATCTCTTTTTTTAACACCATAAATTCGTTCCACTGCTTTTTTATTTAAAGCCGAGCCAACCAAACCATACAAGGTGTCTGTGGGAAGAACGCCCACACCACCACTTTTTAAAATATTTATTACTTGCTGATTTACCCTTGCCAAAAAATTTTAAATTTTTAATTTTAAATTTTAAATCAATTTTAAAATTATAATTTTAAAAATTTAACATTCAATTAAAATTTAGAATTTAAAATTCGAATTTTGCTCTAAAAACAGTCCGCTTAGCCCTGTTTCTTCTTCAGTTCTGCGCTTGATAGCAATGCCTGTTTTAAGAATCGCTACTTCCAGCGTGATGCTCACCATGCCGTTTATAAAATGCCCGCCAAAGGCTTTTTTGTTTTCATCAGACAAAGCAATATGCAAATGGAAATCGTATTCCTTCTTTTCGTTCTTAGAAATAATTCCAGCAATGTTTAAAACCTCCAACGGGCTTTCAAGCTTCTGGCTCATGTAGTTTCCTTTTTCTTTAAAAAATCCTAGCTCAATAAAACCAAACTGGCCAACCCCAGAAACAATAACGCCAGCTATTAAATTATGCTTTGAACAAATTGCCTTTAGCTGCTCAAAAACATTTTCGCCCGGAAAAAGCCGAGCAATTATCAAATTGTTGACTTCCTGGCTTTGCATAACGATTGATTATTGTATCAAAAAAGCAGGGCTATGAAAACCCTTGCTTTTAAGAAATTTTATCCTTCAAGCAGAACTTTTGCTTCATCCGCCACCTTGCTTAAAAAATCTCGTTGTATGTTTTCTTCTTGGCTCAACCGCTCTAAATTGATCTTCAAAACATCAAGTGCCAAGATAATATTACGCTGATTAAAAGCAGGCGTCCATTGCTTCTGAAAAGAGGGCAATATGGTTATAGGGTAAAGCTTGTTTTGATCGATAAAAACCTCCAAGCCATTGTTTGTTGGATACTTCCACCCCCATAGTTCCATGCCGCAACACTTTGAATATTGAATAGCTCTTGTTGAAAACCTTGTATTAGTTATTAATAAAGCCGATAATTCTTTTCCTTGAGCTTTCTTTGACAAAGTAAACTTCCCCTGGCTAATATCTAAAAAGCGAGCATAATTTGCTAGAGCTACTTCTTGGTCAACAGCCACTCCATTTTGGCTGTGATATTTGCACTCGCCAATTTTAAAAACTTTTTCTTTTTCTGCGGTGAAGTCAATTTCGTATTGACCCAAGCATTTGCCAGAAATAAACTGGTTTAATTTTACCGTATAGCATGCTTCCCGTAAAAGGGCAGCCGCGTATTTTTCAAAACCAAATCCATCTGGACCTAATTTTTTCATGGCCTGCTTTAAATTAAATTTCAAACCAAAAACAGGCTGGGCTTGATGCAGTAATTCTTTAACGATTTTAAATATTTCAAATGTCGGTATGCCATTGTAAATTTTAGTTACAACTTCTCGGGCAATTTGGCGGGCTAATTTTAAAGAAGCGCCCACTCGCCTGGCGCTTCGTTCTACTTTTTGAACAGAAAACGGCTCTTGCTCTCCAAAGGAATTAACAACATAAAAGCTCATAGTATTATAGGCCAATTTTTAACATTTCCACTTCAAAAATTAAAGTGGCATTGGGAGGAATAACATAATTCCCAGAATCATCTTTTACGCCATTAGGGCCATAAGCCAAATTTGAAGGAACAGTTAATTTTCTTTTTTCTCCAACTTTCATGCCCAAAATGCCTTGCTCCCAGCCCTGAATCACCTGGCCCATCCCTAAAGTAAAATTAAAGGGCTCACCTCGACCAATACTTGAATCAAAGACCTGGCCATTTGTAAAATAACCAGTATAGTCCATGGAAACCGGATCGCCTGACCTGGCTTCGGGGCCAGTGCCCTGTTCTAAAACCTCTATGCCTAGCCCTGTTTGCTCTGGTGCTTGATTTTCTGTTTGTTGAGAATTC
>JAQURU010000064.1 GCA_028715435.1 Minisyncoccota bacterium | reverse complement strand
TACCAGCCAGACTATTAATGAAATTATTGTTGAGGCCGATGATTTGTTAAGGCAAAACCCAGCTCCAAATAACGATGCTTTAGAAGCAATGAAAACGTTGTTAGAAAGCTTAGTGGATTTGCACATTCAAGTTTGCTCAATAAATGGGGCTCCTGCTTTGGAAATTCCGTTAAGCTCAAAAATTGTTATTAATGAATTTTTACCAAATCCAATTGGTGCTGATAATTCTGCCATGCCAAGCGGTGAATGGGTTGAAATTTACAATAAATCAACTTCAACCGCTGACTTAGCTGGCTGGTATATTTATGACAGCTCTAATGGCCATGACTTGCCAATTAGCAGTGGCAACACAAACACAGGAGGCACCTTGATTGCAGGGGAGGGGTTTTTGGTGGTTTATCGCAATGGAGATACAAATTTTGTTTTAAATAACACAGGAGGGGATTCGGTTAGATTATTTGATGGTTCAGTAAATTCGGGTAATTTAATTGATTCCTATATTTACACTGTTGATGCCCCTGAAGGAAAGTCATTTGCTAGGATTCCTGATGGCGCTGATAATTGGGTTGACCCAATTCCAACCCCTGGAGAAGAAAATAATCTTGAGGGTGAAGAGGTGTGCTTTGGGTCTGCTATTTCAGAGCCAGATGAAAACGCTGATGCGGTTAACACTAACGCGCTTAATATACCAGACTCTGTTCAGCAGGCATTTGTGGAGCAGATTATTGAGCAGGGCTTGCTTCAAACAGAAGAGCAAACAGAGCCAACAGCAACAACAGCCGAGCCAATTATTGAGCCGATTGCTGAAGAGATTGAGTTGATTCAAGAAGACGAGCAACCAGCAGAACAATTAGCGGTGCCAGAGATTACTCAAGAGCAACCTGTTATAGAACCAGAAGACCAGGCAATAATTTCTATTTCAGAGCCAGCAATTGAACCAGAAATCCAGGTGCCAGAACCAGCCCAAACCCCAGAGCCAGCAGCCACGTCTTCTAGCGATAGCGGAAGCGATGAATCTGGCACGGGCAGTGAAACACAAAGCAATGATTAAAAAATTACAACACAAGATTTTAATATCAATGGCCTTGGCTTTAGCTTTAGGGGGTTTAGCTTGGGGCAATGTTTTAGCTGCTGGGTTAGTTGTTCAGTTTGAAAATCAGCCGCTTTTTAAAGAAGCCAACTTTTTACCAGGTGATGGAATAACCCGCTTCATAAAAGTGCAAAACAATGACACAGTTAGCCATAAAATTATAGTTGAAACAATAAATGAAACTGACCCTGACAATTTTGCTAAAGAATTAAATTTAGTTATTAAAAAGGGTTCGGATGTTTTGTATAGCAATACTTTAAAGGAGTTTTTTGATACTGGTGAATATTATTTAGAAGATTTAACTAATGGCAGCCAAGCTCAATATGATTTTACTATTAGCTTTAAAGAAAACACTGGCAATGAGTTTCAAGAAAAAAGTTTGGGCTTTGATATTTTGATTGGTTTTCAGGGCGGGGAGCAAAGCAATGGCGAGCAAGAAGGCAATACTTTAACTTCTTTGGGAGGCGGGGGAGTTGTTTTGCCCCCTGGCTTAACAATTCTTGATGAGTCAGTTACTACCACTGTTTCTAATCAATGCTTTGCCACCATTTATTGGCACACAAATTATTTTTCAACCAGCCAAGTAATTTTTGACACAGTTCCTGGAACATTTGATTTAAGCGTTGGCCCTCCTAAATATGGCTATGCTTTTTCCCAAGAAGGAGACGACAGCGGGCAGGACAAAGTAACAAGCCACCAGGTAACCCTTTATGGCTTAATTTCAGGTGAAACTTACTATTACCGGGCAATTTCCCATGCTTCCCCTGCCACTATCAGCCGCCAGTATTCTTTTGTGATGTGTTCTTGCTCGCAGCAAAACCAAACTACCGAATCTTTACCCGGTGAATCTTTACCCGGCCAAGAGCCCAAAGAACCAATAGCTTTTCATGAAAACACTGCTCCGCAAATCCAAGTTTTAGGGGAAAGCCAAGAAATAGTTGGGGAAAATGAGATTTCAACTCAAGGGAGCTCCCCAACCACAGCAGAAGAGCAAGCAGTGAGCGGCTTTAATAATTGGCTGGCCAACATTAGCAGTTTTTTTGGCAAGAGCTTTAATTGCTTGAAGTGTTTGCCTTGGTGGCTGGGAATTATTTTGGTTTTGCTTTCTTTACAAAAAATTGCTTGGCTGTTTAGAAAAGCTAAAAAAGAACTAGACCTGATTTTACAAAATAAACTTAAAAAAGCAGGGATTGCTTGGATTGCTATTGGCGCTGCTTCTTTTATTATTACCTTAACCTTTTATTTAACAAAAAGCTGTTTTTATTGGTGGTTAATTGTTATATTTTTTGCTTTGCATATTTTGATTTATCAGTTTATGGTGCCAAAGAGAAGTGAACAAAAAAGAAAAGTAAGCTATTTTGTGATATTTCAAATTATTGTTCTTGTTGTGGCAATTATTTTAGGGCTTTGGAAATCTTGCTTGTGGGCCTGGCTTTTATTTTTAATTCTGGCTATAATCTTTATCAACAACAAAAAGTAGCCAAAAAGTTTGACAAACAAAAACACTGCTTTTTGGTAAATCAAAAGCAGTGTTTTTGTTTGGTTTATTTAGCTATTGAAACATGCGGATAGGCAAATTCTATGCCTTTGGCTTGGTTAAACTCTTGGACAATTCTTTTGCTGATTACGCTAACAGCCCTTTGCCTTTCTTTAGCTAAAACCAGATAGCGCAAGCGCAGGCGAATGCCAGAATCAAAAAGCTCAAAGCGAACAAAAGGCTGCCGGCTAGTTACTTCGGTTGCTTCCTTGGTTATTTCTTGAGCAATAGTTAAAAGAATAGTTTCTGCTGTTTCAAATTGGGAAGCGTAAGTAATAGCCACTGACACTTCATCTAAAATATACTTGTTTTTCAAAGTGTAATTAAGGATAATCTGCTGGAACAAGATAGCATTGGGTATCATTACTGTTCTGCCTGAAATTTCTTCACCCACAGTGGTGCCTCCCACTTGGTTTAAAACAATATGGGTTAGGGTAATATCAATAACATCGCCAATAATATTGTTGATAATTATTCTATCGCCTATTTTAAAAGGGCGTTTTAAAATAATCATCATCCAAGAAGCAATGCCTGTAACAGGCGCTTGAAGCGACCAGCCCAAAATCATTCCCAAAAAAGCAGCAGAAATGCCCAAAGCCGCCAAAGAACCTGAAAGCCCAATCAAAACTAAGATAATTGATACTATAATCCAAACGTAGCGCCAGGTTAAAAGAAAATTCTGAACGTTTTCTTTTTTATAGGCCTTTTTTTGCAAATGCCCCCTTATCGCCTTGGTGGCGAAGTGGTAAATCAGCCAAAGCAAAACAGCAATAATTAAACTTAAAAGAGCTCCTTTTTGCCACGATGAAAGAGCTGAAATTGTGTTTAAAAAACTTAAGCCCATACTTAGATAAAATTTCCCCATTTTTATTTTCGGGCTGCCCGGTATCGCGCCGGGGCCGCCGCTCCCCCGAAACGGTATACTACTATTATACTACAGCCCGTTTTTGAGGATTATTTCACGGGTTTGGATAAGGTTTTAATGCATTTGGTGCAGGCCTCTATACGTTGGCCAGCAAACTTGGTAAAGCTTTTGTGCCTAACATTTTTAGGCACTGTTAGCCATTGCAGGTTTGGGTATTTTCTAACTTTGGGGCCTGGGTTGTATTTGCCCCTTAATTTGTTTAGTTTGCCAAACATTAAAGAGCCTTTGCCGCAGATTGCGCATACTTTTGCCATACTTTTAATTGAAGTTTTAATTATATTAGTATAATATAGGATAAATGGCTTTTTAGCAAGGCCATTGGCTATTTATGATTACTTTGTTTAGCGTTTTGATTTTGATTTTTTCAGTTATTATCCACGAGGTGGCCCATGGGGCAA
>JAQURU010000012.1 GCA_028715435.1 Minisyncoccota bacterium | reverse complement strand
TACGTGCTGATTAAAGGTTTTGCTAAAAATTGTCTGGCCATTTTTAGCGCTCAAATAGTACCAATAAGGGCTGTCCTGATAATATATCGCAGCTTTAATACTTTCAAGCCCTGGGTTGCAAATTGGGCCTGGAGGCAACCCATTGTTTCTATATGTATTATAGGGAGAATCAAATTGCAAATCATCAAGCGATAATTTAGCGCCAGAATCCCCCAAAGCATAATTGATAGTGGAATCAACTTGCAAAGGCCAGTCTTCTTGCAAGCGCTTCCATAAAATTCCAGCCACAATTTGCTTGTCTTCATACCCCCGTACTTCTTTTTCCAGCAAAGAGGCCATAATAATAATGTTCCTAAAATCGCCTTTTCGCAAATCAGGAGAAACTTTCTTCTGAAAATTAGCTAAAGCAGCTCTAATTATTTTTTCTGAAGTTACGGGATAATCAATTTCATAAGTGTCTGGAAATAAATAGCCCTCTAAGTCAAAAGCTGACAAATTAGAGCTTGTGGCTGTACTTGTAGAGCCATTTGCGAATAAAAAATTAAAATCTTGAACTATTTTTTTAAACACCATAATGCCCGAGCTTGAAGCTGCTGATTTTTCTGATTCTGATTTTTCAACCCACCAAGGAAAAGTTCCTTGCATGGGGTCTCCTGCTGCTGCAAAAAACTCTTCCTGGTTAAAAAAACCTTTTTCCTCACAATATTTAGCGATATCTCTTAAATTCCAACCCTCTAAAATTTTTATCTTTTCTGTTTTTATCTCTCCTTTGCTGATTATGCTTGCTATTTGGGCTGTTGTTGAGCCATAAGGTAAATCATAAGTGCCTGCTTTTATATTCTGCCATCTGCCATAAAGCAAAAAATAAGTATCGAACCAAAAACGTGAAACGATTAAGTCCTTGCTTTTTAAATCTGTTCCAACCTGATTAAAATTTTGCCCTTTTTCAATAGTATGCAAAATGGAGGCGAACTTCCTATTTTCAAAACTTGGCGCTTTCTTAACAAAAACATTGATATAAAACAAAAAAGCGAAAAGTATAACTCCCGCTCCAACTATTGAATAAATAATTATTGCTAATTTTGATAATTTCTTTCTTCTCATTTATTATTGCTTGGGAATTTGGCTTTATCTAAAATTATTTTATAAATTCCTTCTAGGAAATCCCCTCCTGCATACCCAATAATAAAGCTTAAAGCCGCACTAAAACTTCCATTTAAGGTTAAGCCAACTTCTTTTATTGATATTGAGGCCATCATGCCTATAACCCCTGAAAGAAAGGACATGCCCAAAAAATATTTGAGGTTAAAGCCCACGTTTTTGTAAGAAAACTGGTGTTTTACAAAACCAATCAACCCCCTAACCACTCCCCCAAAAAAACCGGCTATTAAAAGCAAAAAGTATATATACATAAAAAATTTCATAGGACGGGCCTATGTTAATTATTGAATTGTACCAAAAGTATTTGGAAAACCTTTCATTAAAAGCAAAATAGCAATAATAAAAAGCCCCAAAACCACTAAAACATCTAAAAATTTAAGCATAACATAATCTATTAATTACTTTATTATAAAAAATATGGCCCAGAGTTGCAAGCGCAACCCCGAGCCAATAATTTACCGAACGCAAAGCATGCTCCTCCTTTTCACTCTCCATTTATTATCCCTTTCGATGAGCCAGGAAATAAAATCCTCAATTTCTCTTTTCTCTTCCTCCTGCATCTTTTGAACTTCCCTAGATAGTCCTCGATTTACTGGCCTATAGTCATTCTCTGCGATTATGGCACTTTCGTTGAAAGCGTCCACGAAATTACCATCTTTATCAATCTTATAGCAAGACACCTTATCACCTCCCGTCTCTATTTTAATTATTTAACTAGGCCATCGAGAAAGCCGATATTTTATGAATACTACCAACGCCCCGACGATAATAACTAAAACCAGAACGGACAAAGCAAACTGCATTTTTCCACCCTCCTATTTTTAAAGAAGCTGAAGCAAGAACAGCAAAACCTAAATTAGTTGCTTGTGTTTTAAAATTGGCAGAACGTTCAAAATTTTATCGTCTATTTTAACGCCCTGCTTTGGTTCTAAAACAAAATCAACCAACTTCTCTAGGGGAACAGTAAAAACCTCTATTTCCTCTTCGTCATCCCCTGCTTGTTTGCCAGCAAACTCAACATCCGGCGCAAAAAAATAAACATATTCAGAATTGGTTATGCCTGGGGCCCCAACTGATGAAAAAATTTCTATCATTTCTTTGGCCACATATCCAGTTTCCTCAAAAAGCTCTCGTTTGGCCGCTTGCTCTTCCCCTTCCCCCTCTTTATCAGTTATGCCAGCTGGCAATTCCAAAACATAGCTTTCTAACGGCACTCTGTAATTTTTTTCTAAAACCACTTCCTTGTTTTTGGTTAAAGCAAAAATAATCACAATTCTTTTATACAGTTTCATCCTCTCAACAACTTCCCAAACTCCTATTTTGCCGCTTTTTGTTTTAAAGGTTTTTTTATTAACGCGGATATACTTGCCCTGAAAAACAATTTCTCTATTTAATATTTCCATGTTTTTTGGACACCTCCAATTTTCTATAAAGAAAATACGAATAAGCCACTGGCAACAAGGCTGATGTTAGCACAATTGCCAAGAAAAATCCAAAGGCAACCTGGCTTGGTAAAAATACGGTAAAAAAAGCCAAAATTCCTCCAGCCATCATTGTTTTGCCAGCAAACTTATGGGTTCTTATCCACACTTCATCGCTTTGTAATGTCCAAGGCGTTCTAATGCCAACAAACCAATTCTTTTTTATCTTGGGCATAAAAGCTCCAATGATAACAAAGAAAAAACTTAAAAATGGCACCATAAAATACATAATGTTAAGCTTATGCCCTATGGCCGCTAAAAAAGTAAAAAAGAACATCCCAGCCATGAAAAGAACTAG
Source organism: Minisyncoccota bacterium (assembly GCA_028715435.1). Lineage (GTDB taxonomy): Bacteria > Patescibacteriota > Minisyncoccia > Minisyncoccales > CG1-02-41-26 > STD1-80. Next base: position 11,876 of record JAQURU010000012.1, on the reverse strand, counting down.
AATAAGGCGGATAAAATAATATTCTTTTTCAAAATAATGATAGTTTTCTTTTAAGGGGTCAATTGTTGGCAAAATAAGCATTAGTAAATAAACAGCCACTGTTAAAAGCGGAAAAAACAAAGCAGCAAAAGCTTTGCTGGAATATCCGTCGATTTGCCCAGCAGCATTCCAATGGCTTGGCACCCTTGTTATGCAAGGGGCCGTATAAAGCGAAGCAGCAAAAATGCCCATTAAAAAAAGAATAAAAATTGGCGCAATTTCTTTTTTAGTAATTTTCATAATTATATTTTTAAAGCGAAACTATTAAAATAATTTATTAAATTTTCAAAAGAATTACCAAAAGAGTTTTTGGCAAAAAAATAATCGCATAGAACCTCTCGCAAGCGGGCAATTTCCCAGCATCTTTTCTGCCATCTTTTATCTGATAAAGTTAAACCAATCAATTCCAGAAAGCGGTTTACCGATTTTTCTTTCTGCACTTCCTCCTCTCTTGTTTGCCAGACAAAAGCTCTTTGCACCTCGCTACCGATATTGCCCATCTGCTCTGCCAATGACAATGTATGCCATCGTTCTGCATCCATATTTTGATTTTCAACAATTATTATTTTCACAAGCGGGTCTGCTAGGAGTCGAACCCAGAACAGCGGTTTTGGAGACCGCAGTTATGCCATTTAACTACAGACCCAGTTTCAAAAATCACAATAACCAAGATACAAGATACAAACAAATCTCAAATTCAAAATTCAAAACTTATCAAATTATTTGTTCCTTGTTTCTTGTATCTTGGTTATTTCGCGGAGCGATTTATTTCTTCCCTTCTTTATGGTCAGTGTGTTTTCGGCAAGTAGAACAATGCTTTTTAAAAGCTAATTTGCCTTCAACTTGTTTAGTTTTTTTAGTAAAATAGTTTACTTCTTTGCACGTTCCACACTGCATTTTTGTGATTGGTTTTTTCTTTTTTGCCATACATTTAATTTATTTTTATTCTCAGAGCCTACGGCCGGGATCGAACCGGCGACCTAACCCTTACCATGGGTTCGCTCTGCCAACTGAGCTACATAGGCAAATTTTAAATGTTTATAAAATCATTACACCAACTTATCAAAATATTTTTAAGTTTTATATTAGAAACATAAATCGATAAAGTGCCGTACTTACTTTTATTTTTATATGTTCCTCCTCTGCTTTCTCTCACTATGACTCCAGTTAATTGCTCTCGTTTAATCCCGATACTTTTTACCCAAAAGTCTACAGCCCTTTGTAAATCTACGTCATTAAATATATTCAACGAAGCTCTGATTTTTCGTTCGTTGACTCCGCAAATTTCTCTTAAAAACCTCAAAAAAATCCGTACAATATAAGGCTCGCTATTTACTAATTTCACATTGTGTTTATTTCTCTTATCGCCCTCGCCGAGATACAAGCCAATACTTGTGTAGAAAAGCTTAAAATCATCTCGACTTTTCAATTTCTTAATCCTAAAAGGATCTCCGCTAGGGTTTGCTTTTTGATAAATTGCCTCACTAATCGAACGCCTTGGAATAGAATATTTGCTCAAGAAATAACGAATTCTCCTTTCACTATATCCAAATTTATCAGCGATTTCTTTTGCAGAACAACCGGCTTTTATATAATTTTTCTAATTGCTCTTTTTCAAGCATGGTGGGTGCGGCAGGACTTGCACCTGCGGAGCCCGTAGGCATCTCTTTTACAGAGAGACGGAATTGCTACTATCCGACGCACCCTTAGTTTACTTTATCAAAATTTAACTGATTATTCAATGATTCAGCTATGCGCATCACAGGATTATTTTGCTGTTTTTAGCCCGCCATTTCTCAATTTCTTTATGGTTTCCAGAAAGCAAAACTTTGGGCACTCTGGCCTTCTTGCCTTTTATTTCTACCACTTCAGGCCTGGTATATTGGGGATATTCCACAAACCCGCCTTTATTTGTTATGCGCTCCCCTATTAAGGCCTCTGAATTACCAACTGCCCCTGGCAACAGCCGAGCCACACTTTCAATTGCCACTAAAGCAGGCAATTCCCCGCCCATTAAAACATAATCCCCTATTGAAACAATATCTGTGGCTAAATTTTTAGCCACTCTTTCATCAATGGCTTCGTATCTGCCGCAAATGAAAATAAGCTGGTCTTGTTTTGCCCAATCGTGGGCCATTTTTTGGTTAAACTTTTTCCCCCTCGGAGAAAATAAAATTATTTTTGAATTTTTAATTTTGAATTTTGAATTTGTTTGTTTCTTGTTTCTTGTTTCTTGGAATTTTTCTAAAAGCTGAATTGCTTTTAAAATTGGTTCGACTTTGAGCACCATTCCCCGCCCCCCGCCAAACGGCTTATCATCAACTGTTTGGTGCTTGTCTGTGGTAAAATCCCGCAATTGATGCGCTTTTATTTTCAAAACACCCTTTTTCTGGGCTTTAGATATCAGGGACTGGCTTAAATAAAAATCAAAAATCTCTGGAAAAATTGTAATAATGTCAACTTTCATAAAATTAAGCTAAACAAAAACAATGTTAATAGATATTAACATTGTTTTTGCTTGTTTTAAAGAGTTAAATACTAAAGGTTTAAATCCTCTAAATCCCCTCTTTTTTCTTCGGCCATCCTTCTGGGAGCCCTTCCGCCTGCTGGCTCTTCAATTTTCAGGTTTACCCTGGCATGATTTTTCAAGCCAACGATGCGAACAAGATTTCTAATAGCCCTGGCAGTTGAACCGGCCTTGCCAATGATTTGGCCCATATCCTCTGGATTAACAGTAAGCGTTAATAAAACGCCCATTTCGTCAACCCGTCGGTCAACCTTAACATCGTCAGGATGGTCAACCAAGGACTTAATTAGAAACTCCAAGAAATCCTTATCTGGTTCTTTTGTCATATTATCTTTTTTGTCTTTCTTACTAATCATTTAATCGCGATCATATTCGCTTTGCCGACCTTTCCATTTCTTAAACTTAATTTTATTGTAGTGATAAAAATCCCCCCGTCAAGTGGAAAACCCAACCAGAAACAATAAATCCCTTTGATGGGGCGGAGAGGAGAAGCAGCTGCAAAGCAGCCACTTACCCGCCCCATCAAAGGGATTTATAAATTTTTATGCTGGCTTGAGAAAGCGTGCCGCTTTCTCAAGCCAGTAAATTGGTTTTTATTTTTGTCTCGGAATAATAACCGGAAAGCTCTGCCGCTTTTAGTCTCGCCATTATGTAGGGAAAACGGTGACAAAACTTATTGCAATTCAGGGTTTGCAATTAACCCTGCTGGTTGCCAGCTACTGGTGGTGCCTGCTGAGGTTGTGGTCCAGCAGTGTTTATTACATACACTGGAGGAACTACAACCGTTGGCTGTTGGGCCACTGGCGGTAGCTGTTGATACGCTGGATGATGAAATCCAAGCATCAATGCCGCACCAACCAAGCCGCCGAACACAGCGCAGGTCAAGCCAACCAACAGCAAGGTGAACCACGGAATCTCCGCAGTTGGGCCTTGCGGTCCAACTGGGCCTTGTGGCCCTGCAGGTCCAACAAGCCCTTGCGGCCCTTGCGGTCCTCGAACCACTCTGGCTTGGTCTTGAACCAGTCGAACTCTCAGCTCCTGGTCTTGCGCCACCTGCTGTGCCTGAACCAACGCGACAGCCAGCAACATAGCCACGACTATTATTATAGTCGTTCTCATCTTTATTCACCTCCTTTCTTTTTTTAGATAAAAGTCTATCAATCCCACAACTGAATCAATCAACTTACTTCTCCATGCCGTAGCTCGGCAGAGCGAAGGCTGGTTAACTCGGGTGTAGGGACGAGCAATAGATTAGTAAATCTGTGCTCGCCCTTGAAGCTCGTTAAATATTATACTGATATTTCTTTAATATTTCTCGAGCTTCGCAGAGTTTTTCAAGAGCCTGTTCTAGCTCTTCTAACTCTGCTTCCCGCCCTTCTACTGAAGAACGGCCGTCAGCCAAATCGTGGTTTAATCTCCACACGATTCCGCTGACTTCTTTGATTACTCTATCCATTTTGTCCTCCTTTGCCTCTCCAGACCGTGTTGAAGAGGGCTTTATAAAATCCTACTCAACCATTGAGTAAGATTCTCGGTCACACTCGCTATTATTCAACTCATACTCTCGTATGAATTGATCGCGTCTGAAGGGAGGGGTCGTCTTCTGGCGACCAAGTTATCAGCTATTTTTAACTAACAACTTGCTTGCTAGAAAATAAGTATCGCAAAAAATATTGGGAAAGATGTTGCGGACTGTTCATTTGCAGAATTACCCGCAACATCTCTTTATGTGCTTTTTTTGCCTCCTTTCCCCGTTCGGGTTTATGAGCCTGGCTTAAACCCACAAAGCTTTAGCAATCGCCAAAAACATTATAGGCGGCCCTTTCGTTCTTGGTCTGTTATCTTGATAACAGATTAGCAACAAGAACAAAACGAGCCACAAGCCAACTCGATAATATCACATCCCACAACTGAATTAACCCTTCGGCAAGTTCAGCGTAAGCCTTTCCTATCTCTAAGCCCACAACTTTACATTTCGGGCTTGGTGATAGAAAGTATGGAGGATGCAAAGGTGCCATCAAGTGTGATTTCAGCTTGGCGAAGCACCCCCCACACTTTTTTCGTGCAAAAAGATATCATTTCCTTTTCTTGTTCCAACTCTTACGAGCAGCGAACAGGAACTCAGCAAAACTGAGCTTCTTTTATTGGAGCAGTGCCATTAATTACTCTCAATAAAAGAAATTGGATAGTGATATAGGAATTTTTTTGCCCGGTGTTCCTACTCAACCGGGTTTTCAAAAGCCAGCTTTTTAAACAGAGAGCTGGGGCACTTGACAATGCGGCCGCATTTGCTTCCGTGGAAGCGCCAAGTGGAGCGCCCAAACATCTCACTCATTGAGGATACTAGATCCTCCAAACACCCGGAGCAGGGCTTGCTTTTGAAAATTGCTTCGTTTGGTTTTTATTCCCCTTCCCTACTGGACCCAGATTTCGGGGGGAGGACGACCGCCTTCATTGGCCCATGATGTTTGGCCCAAACTGACGCCCCGCATCCACATTCATTTAACGACTGGTGTTAACGAAGAATATGAACGCTGAATTATTTACGATTTTTTCCCAAACAATTCAGCGACCATAAATAAACCAGCTTAAATCTTCCTGCTTTAATCTAAAATTATTTTCAGACTAAAGAAGGAATAGGAACTTGGTGCAATTTGAGTTCCTATCCACTTTGGAGTTTCAAAAACTCCATGTTCTGGCGCCGTCAATAGCGACGGCGGTTGGTTGTGGGAGATAAAATTCCTCCCTCTCCTCATTGTCGGACCTTTTTGGCCTGAAGCCCAAGGCTCCGACGAAGTCTTCTTCTCCGAGGCGCTCTTCACGCCTCTGTCTCTGCCGCTCAATCGCGGCAATATGAGACCAATAATCTGCTCTCATTCCTAACACCCCCTCTTTTGTTTTTCTAAAATAAAACTAAGAGCTACAATCCTATCACTAAACCCACCCTTCGCTCGCCTGCTCGTCCAGGGCAGGCAAGCAACGATGAACTTGGTGATAGGGACGAGTGGCAGATAGTAAATCTGCGCTCGTCCTTTTTTTGGGAGTTTTTAAAAGACCCCCCTCAACTTTTTTATTTTGGATAGAGACGATTTTTTTCGCTGTCAAAATCGTCCCATGGTCCAAGCCCGTGAACAGGCTCAGAAAAACTAATTCCGGCTTCCGAAATGAGTTTTTTATACTCATCTGGAAATATTCTCTGCGCGGTTTTATGCGCGAGAGAATGTTCTGCCCCATCGGCCGTCACGACTATCATTTCCGGGGCGCCGTAATCATTTTTAGTAGTAGAAAGCCGAAATTCTACTACTTCCATACCGGCATATCCGGCAAGTAATTCTAAGACCATCTGTTTAGTCTTAGAATTTAAACCCGACAGATCATCACCCTTCCAGAACAAGAGTGATAATCCCTGCCCCTCATCCTCCAGAGGGGGCTGGTGGGACCATCTGACATAAACTTTATGGTAATAATCGTCCCACTTTATTACCACGGGATCGCTCGCCAACCTCGCGGCTTTTTTAGCAGCGATCCCTTTCAAATCTTTAACTTCTCGACAGAACTTTTGCCATTCTGCCGATTCGCCGATGCCAAGCTCATCGGCCTCTTTTTGGTTTTTCGCCAACGCTACTTGGGTGCACTGGTTGACACCTAATGCGTCGGGCTCCATTATGCGAACCGTTACTCCGATGGGCTCGGAGTTGGTCCATTCCACACGGAGCTCTTTTTTTGGGATGTCCTTTACCCATCGCCAAAAAAAGACACTGCCGGCTGAATTTTGACCTGTGATTTCGATATTTATCTCGTCACCGACTTTTAACCCAGCCACTTCCCCGACGAACTTACGGTCCGGAAAACCAACCTTGCGGCCGTCCCTCGCCATAAGTCCGCCGTCGCGGGACTTCTCTAGTCTTTTCTTCTCCATTTTTCTCCTCCTGCTTCCCGACCGTGAAGAAGCAATTTTTGAATCCTATCTTTAACCGAAGATAGCGATTTTACGGCCTAACACCCTTTCAATCGGGTCAAAGGAGAAATCTAAACCAAATTTCTTTCAATTTTCTTAACGCACTTCATAAAATGTGCTAAGAAAATTCGAGGACTAATCAGCAGTGTGCTTGCTTTTCGTCCTCATATGCACCTCCTATTCGCTCTCACGTTCGTAAGAGCATTTTCGACAGATGCCCACCCATCCGTCCTCATCCATTTCTGCTCCACATTGGGAGCAGCAATACCGATAACCAGACTCTTCCTCTTGATTACCACCAAAATCAAAATTCTGTATTAAATCGAAAAGGAAGGTCTTGTTGCAGATTCCGCGAACATCCACGGATATCTGCGCATCCTTCGGAATTCTCTTTAGCACAGCAAGTGCCTGGGCTAAAGTTAGAATCCCCTTTTGCGTAAAGTGGCCTTCGACCACCTTACACTTAATTCCAAAAATTTCGCCGTTTTCGTTGCGCGAAATTTTCAGGTTATTATTTTTTCCCCACGACACCTCCAGGCGTTCCACCTGGATTTTTTTTACCTTTTTCATTTCATTCCTCCGTTCTCCGCCGGTCGCTATGCGAGAGAATAAGAACAAATTACCTTATAGATAATAATTTATCTAAAGGCAAATGTGCGACCTACATACCCTTTAAATCGGGTCATGGAGGATTCCGACAATATAAATATTGGCGGGAACCAGAATTTCAATTACTATTAACTATTTACTAATAACTATGAACTGTCAGTTATTAACTGAACTTCTGGTTTCCACCGCCAAGAGGCGCACTACTTCCCCTTAGCGGGTTTTTAAAGTACAAGGATAAAGAAAATCACTTTTCTGCATTCCTGCGCCTTAAAAACAATACGGGCTGGTTCTTAGAGAACCAGCCCGTATTGCCGCCTTTCTTGGCGATCAATTGTTTATTTAAGGGCTTTGGCATCTCCTCAGAACCAAAGTTTTATTCAGTTTTAAATTGAGGGCAAGAGGAGTGGAAATCGCAAGGTTGTCTCATCGAGTTTTATACCCTTGGAATTCCATTCCTCTTGCCTATTTACTTTAACAGCTATATTATAGCATATAGCTGTTTGATTGTCAAGGGTTTTTAACACTTTTTTATAAAAATCTCTAAAAACCCTTTATTCTTACTAATATTTATATTATAGCATAGCAAATTAAATATGTCAAGGTTGACAGGCACTTCTTTAAAAATATACAATAAGAATACAAAAAACATGGATGAAGATACCAAACAATTACTTGGAGAAGTTATTGAGCATGTGGATAAAAGATTTGAAGAAACCAAAGAATACGTTGAGGAAAAGTCTATTGAAACCAGGCGGCATTTTGATGTTGTTGCTGAATCATTGCAACAGGAAATCCATCAGGTTGCAGAAGGTGTTATAACCAACACACGCCAAATTAACGTTATACAAAAAGACATTACTGGTATAAAAGATAAGGTAGAGGAAATTGATGTGCGGTTAGTTGGCGTAGAAGACAAGGTTGACGGGTTAGAGACAAGGTTTGACGGGTTAGAAAAAGATATGAAAATCGTAAAAACCGATGTTGGGTTTATTAAAGCGGAGTTATCGCAAAAAGTTTCTCGAGAAGAATTCACTTTTTTAGAAAGCCGCGTTGCTGATTTAGAAAACAAAAAATAATATTAAGAAACAAAATCCCTCCACTCCGTCAACTGGCGGAGTGGAGGAGTTTTTATTGAAAAATTATTTAGTTTCAACCTCGGTAGAAACCTCTGGCTCGGGAGTGGCCTCAGCCACAGGAGTTTCGCTTGGCGCCTCCTCGGCTGGTTTTGATTCAATGGCTGGAGCTTTTTCTTCTGTGGCTGAAGCTTTCTCGACTGGCTTGGCCGTCTCCGCTTGAGTGGCTTCTGTTTTGGCTTTGGCTTCCACAGCTTTTTTCTTAGGCTTCTTGCGCACATTAATTTTAACGCCCTCAATCACTTTTTCTTGCACCAATAAATTATGCACTGTGTCTGAAGTTTTTGCTCCAACTGAAAGCCAATACTTAATTCTATCTGCATTCAATTGCTTTTCTTTAGTAAAAGGATTAATAAATCCGAGAATTTCCAAAAACCGACCCCCCCGAGGCGGATTCTTTTTATCAGTTACAACCACCCGATAAAACGGCTGGTTTTTTTTGCCTGTTCTTAAATATCTTATAGTTAACATAAATATATTGATATTACTGCCAATTTTTGGCTATTAAACCATTATGGGCAGCTGCTTCCTCGGCTTCTTGCTTGGAAGAGCCCTCGCCTTCAGCCACCATTTCTTTGTCTAAGAAGACCCCCACCACAAAACTTTTAGCATGGTCTGGGCCCCAATCCTTGATTACTTTATAGGTTGGAGTTATTCTCACTTTTTCTTGCGCCATTTCCTGGAAATATGACTTGCTGTCTCTGTGCAAGCCCTCTTTTAAAATATGGGGCAATTCTTTAATAATATGGGCCCCGATAAACACTTTACACTTTTCATAGCCCTGGTCAAGGTATAAAGCCCCTAAAAAGGCTTCTATTGTGTTGGCTAAAATATATTGCCTGGCCTTGCCCGTGTCTTTAGCTTCGCCTTTGGATAAAAGCAAATAATCCCCAAACCCCAAATCCTGCGCAATAGTAGATAGTGTGATGGCATTTACTAAAGCTGCCCGCCAGTTAGTCATCTCCCCTTCTGGATTATCATAGTTTTGAAATAAATGTTCGGTTACCACTAGCTCTAAAACCGCATCACCTAAAAATTCCAAGCGTTCATTATGGTCGGAATGAAAGCCAGGATTTTCGTTTAGGTAAGACCTGTGGCAAAACGCCTGCTCTAGCAAAGCTTTATCATTAAATTCAGTATCTAACTTTTTTTCTAATTGCGAAAAATCAATTTGCATAAATTATTGGGCCGCTTCTTTCTCCTCTTTTACATTATCTTCCTCATGGGGCATTTCATTATAAACAGCACCCAACACTCCCTTAACAAACTTACCAGAACTTGGCCCGCCAAAACTTTTGGCTAATTCAATGGCTTCATTTATTGCTACCTTAGGAGGAACCTGGGTTGTATCCTCGTACAAAAGCTCGAACAATCCAATGCGCAAAACATTGCGGTCAATAATACTTAGCTGATCAATTGGCCTTTCAGCAGCTGAAGAAGCTATAATTTTATCCAAGTGCTCTAAATTATCAACAACACCTTTAGCAATTGAACGGGCAAAATCCTGCTCATCAAAACCACCCCCGAATTTTTCAATATTTTTTTCCAAACAGCCAAACAAATCAAAATCTTTCTGGTAAAAATCCCACTCGTATAATGATTGTAAAACTATTGAACGAGCAATATGACGTGAGGCCATAGTTTAAAATTTCTTTTTGCTAAGCTCTTCTAAGGTTAAAGTCTTTTCCTGCTTTTCCCCTTTTTGGTCTTTCTCGGTTTCCTTTATATCCTTTTCCCGCAACTTTCTTTCTTTCTTTTCTAATTTGGCTAAAACATTAATAACTTCTTTGCCTTTATAAAAACCGCAGTTAGGGCAAACACTGTGCAACTTTCTTGGTTTATTGCATTTTGGGCAAGGTGTTAAAACTGGCTCAACCAAAAACTGGTGCATTCTGCGCTGTTTTACTGACGATTTAGTTTTCTTTCTTTTGGGAACGCTCATATCAATAATCACTAAAATTCAAAACGTTTTTTAAGAATACCAAAAAAAACCTTTTTTGGCAATAGTAATGCTTGACTTCTAAGAAGGTCATGCTAAAAAAGAGGTGTCTTCCGCCTCGGCTGCGATAAAGCCGTTAAAAGGCGAAGTCAATGCCCCATGCCTAGGTGGATAGCACCATGTGCACAAACCTTATATCTATGGGGCTTTGTTTTATATTTTGTTAATTGGTTTAAAGCTTGTTCTATGGATTTTACAGGGGCCGAATTTTGTTAAAGCATCAATGTGGTATTTCGTGCCATAGCCCTTGTGCTGATGAAAGCCATATCGAGGATATTTTTTGTGCAGCTTTATCATTAAATTGTCCCGTTCCACTTTGGCTACAATAGAGGCCAAGGAAATTAAAAAAATTGTTTCATCCCCTTTTATAATACTTTGCTGGTTTCTTTCAATATCAATTCTAAAATTGCCATCAATTAAAAGCATTGCTGCTTGCTGGCCAATTTTCTTTTCCAAAGTCAAAACAGCTTTTACCATTGCCAATTTTGTGGCTTGAAAAATATTTATCTTATCAATAATCTTCTCGCTAACTTTCCCAATTCCCCAAACAACCTTAGGACTTTCTTTTAAAAAATTATAGATTGTTTCTCTTTGCTTTGCAGTGAGCTTTTTAGAATCTTTGAATTTTGGATTTTTAGTTTGTTTAGAAATTAGAAATTTGAAATTAGAAATTGCTGGCCCAGTGATTGCACAGGCAATCACTGGGCCAGCTAATGGTCCTCGGCCGACTTCGTCCACTCCGAAAATTATTTTCTCACTTCTATTTGGCATACAAAATAATAAGATGTATAATAATCTAATCTTAACAGATATGAATATTGAAAAAAATGTTCTAAATCAAACAGATGTTGAAGAAGAAATACGCAAAGCCGAACTACAAAGGCGCGATGTTAATTTTGAAGGCAAGATTATTTCTTCTTTAATTTTACAGAGAAGAAAAATAGATAAAGGTATAAATTTAAAAAACGCAGTTGTTTTGCATGTTATTTCTTTTGAAAGCGCGGTTATAGGAGGCACAGTTGATTTGTCTGGAGCCACAGTTAAAGAATCGTTTTTTGCTGGTTCAACCGCCATTGATGGTGATTTAATATTAATTGACGCAAAAATAAGTGGGGTTGTCAATTTAATCTCAGCTACCGTGAGAGGTTGTGTTAACGTTGAGAGAGCTGTTATTTCTGGATTTTTAAGCCTAGCTCGAGCTCAAATTAGAGATGATGTTATTTTACGAAAAGCTAAAATAAACGATGCTTACCATGTTGGTTTAATTGTTAAAGGCGACATTTATATGAGAGATGCCTTGATAACAGGCGGTTTTGATGCTAGAGAGGCCTTTATTGAAGGTTCTTTAGATATGCTAAATGCTTATGTGGCCAATTTAGTGAATTTACAATCTGCTCAAATTGGCGAAGGGCTGATAATGAAAAACGCTAACTTTAAATCCGGCGTTGATTTAGCGGGAACTAAAAGCAAGGAAATAATCCAATGAATTCAAAATTTACCCATTTGCACGTTCATACCCATTATTCTCTTTTAGATGGTCTGCCAAAAATAGACGATCTTTTAAATTATGTTAAAGAATTAGGAATGGACAGTGTGGCTATTACCGACCAC